>CAZXLK010000073.1:0-6697 GCA_964641775.1 uncultured bacterium
ACAGACAGTATCGTATGTTCGCTGTCCAGACGGCATACTAGTTGAATTATGTTCGCCCATATCCTCTTAAAAGACCTATATGGCCTCTAAACAAAGCACTATTGATTTCATTCTTCAACGCATGGGTACGTTGGGGGCAATTCATGCAAAAAAAATGTTTGGCGAATATGGGATTTATTGCGACGGTAAGATAGTCGCCTTGGTTTGTGATGATCAATTATTTGTAAAGCCGACACAAGCTGGCTCAAAGTTCATTGGAAATATTGTAGAGAGTTGTCCTTATCCAGGAGCAAAACCGTATTTTTTAATTTCGCGCGATAAATGGGATGATTGTGAATGGTTGGCCCATCTCGTGCAAATATCTGCTGCTGAATTGCCTCTGCCAAAGAAAAAATCCCTCACACGCAAGAAACGCCGCTCTTCTAGAGATCGTTTCAAATAAGTGAGCTTTTGAAAAATGGAACGCAACATGGACATTTTCAAGTGATGCAATTATGACAGAAGAAAGCCTCTTCTTAAACTTACTTGAAGAATCATTTCCAGGAATTAAAGCTAATATCATACGTTGTGAAAGGCTCGGCTTTCCTTGGAAGTCTAAACTCTTCTTGAGGGAAAAAAAGGGAGAACTTCTTTCCCACGTAGGTTTTTTGGAATACCCCATACAGATTGATGGGAAACACCATAAAGCAGCGGCACTTCACGCCATTTGTACTAAAACCACCCATCGAGGCCAAGGTTTAGCCTCACAGTTAATTCGAGAAGCTTTGCAGTGGGCTGAAAAGCAGTATGAGTTTGTCATCCTATTTACAGGAATTCCCAAATTTTATGAAAGACTGTCATTTCAACCCATCCAGGAATATCGATTCCGTCTCACATGTAAACGACCGAAGGGGTCAAAGCCCCTAAGACCTGTTGTCTCTCCGAAAGATAATGCTCTCTTTTCGAGCTGTTTTAATCATCGAACTCCTTTGTCTAATTATCTATGGGTGAAAGATAACGGTGACATCGCTTCTTTCAATACGCTTTTTGCTACCTACCCAACTTATTGGTCGCTATATTACAGTCCTTCTATCAATGGAATGATCTCTTATGAAATTAAAGAAAAAACGCTACATTTATATGACATTATTTCCAAAGAACTCCCATCGTTGGATTTAATTCTTGATCATTTACCTACAGCTATTGATGAAATCTATTTTTATTTTTCTCCTGATCGATTCGCGAATGAAGCAGTCCCCGAACCATATCTCTATGACCATGGCCATTTCTTAGTGCATGGAAATTGGCCGATTGTCAAACCATTTATGATCCCACCTTTGAGCCGATGCTGAGGAAAACAAATGAATCCTAATATCTACAAAGCAATCGTCGATTATGCACCTGCCGAGGCTGATAATGCCGTTGTAAGAGAAGGTATCGTTTGCACTTGGTACATGAGTGTGCATCTACTATGCATCGCTTAAATCAACGATATAAGCACCAACTGTGTATTTTAAATTTTATGTTTATGATCAGAAAGAACTTCATCGATTATACGCCAACACTGCTGGGACTCTGAATTATTTGGATTGGTAAAGCCAGCTGCAACCACCAAAGCCTTCCATAAAGTCCAGCCGCGTGCGCGAGCCCAGGTTCCCTTATCTAGGAGGAGCGCTTTTTTAAAAGCTTCTCTACTTTTGCCATGAAATAATGTCCAATTGATCGCAAGATCACATGCAGGGTCGCCAATAGCCAACTGACCAAAATCAATGACAGCAGAGAGCTTGCCATTGTGTACTAACAGATTGCCAGCGCTTATATCACCGTGAACCCATACCGGCGGATTTTCCCAAGAAGTCAAAAGAGCGGCTTCCCAAACTTCAGTTGCCGTAGTAGTGTCAATTCTATCCTTTAAAGAAGCGATGAAACAACGCGTTTCGCTATCATAAACCGATAGTGATCCTCCTCTATAAAAACTATGTAGTCCAGGCGGTGGTCCGCCTGTTGCGTCAATTTTGTGGAGAGCCGTAAGAAAGTTGGCAAGGTCAATCGCCAATTTAGTGAGATCGGCTATACCTATAGAAGTTACGGTTTCACCATCTAGCCATCGATAAATAGACCATTTCCAAGGATAGCCATATTCAGGGCAACCCATGGCTATAGGTATGGGGATCGCAAGGGGGAGTTTAGGAGCTAATTTCGGTAACCATTGATGCTCTTTTTCTACCTGCAATTCGTATTCAGCAGCACTTGGTAAACGAACTGATTTATCTTTGCCTAAATGAAAAGTTCGATTGTCCCACCCACTCGTTGCAACAGGATCAATAGAAAGCTCTTTCCATTGAGGAAACTGAGAGGCGATCAGACGATGCACAAGAGAAGTATCTATCACCACATGTTCTTCTGTCATTCAGCTATCTATGCGTTCTTTGGAATTAATTTCTGGAAGATGTTGATCATGCATTCCTTTTCCTCCTCAGTAAGATTATGAAAAAATTCTGTATCTTTTGTTTCAACAGCAGGCAGTGCTCTCTTAAGAATATCTGAACCCTTCATTGTTAAAATCGGATTTTTTGCTCTTCCATCAGAGGATTTTTCACGCATAATAAGTTCTTTTTGCTCAAGCCCTCTTATAATCTGAGAAACAGTGTTTGGATCAAGTCCCGCCATTTTACCAATGAGGGCTTGAGTCACACGATCTCCTTTTCTGGTTAACCACCCTAAAGTAGCAAGAATGACGAATTGCGGATGAGTCAGACTCATTGATTTAAGCATCACTTCAATCGATCCACGCCATGCTGTGCTAACATGCCATAAGAGAAAGCCAGGACTACGATCTGGAGTGTCATGAACACTGATCTCTTTAAAATTGATGCTTTTCTTCATGATCAAACTCCCATTGCTCTGGAGATGACTTGAAAGTCTTCTTGCGAGATTTCAAAACAACCTCTTCTGAAAGGAAATCCCCACTTTTGCTTATCCCTTATGAAAGATAACTCATTCAACAAGGTTTGGATAGGAATCTCTCGGGATTTCACAAAAGACACATCACGCCGCCAAGGAACAAAGTCTTCACTCATAGCAAAAGGACAGGCATCCCCTATCCAATATCGTGCCATTACTTCTCCTCATGGAGTTTGTACACTCTGATTCTGTGTCCATCTGGATCGAGAACAACAAATGTGCGTCCAAAATCCATATCAGATGGCTTCTGAGCGATAGTCACATGCCTTTTACCCCACTGCTCATACAAGGCATCTACATCTTCAGTTGGAAAGCATATTTCCAATGCGCCAGCAGGGGCAACAACTTGAGGTTCTGCTGTATATTTGGACCAAAGACCAAGCATCACGCCATTTTTGAGGGCGAACATAACAAATGTGGGTGATTCCTCAATCGGTTTGATCCCAAATATTTCTTGATAAAAGAGAGCGCTTTTTTGGGGATTTGAAACGAAGAGAAGGACAAATCCTAAGCTGGGTGTAAACATATAATTTCTCCTGGTTGATCTATCAAGTTATATTGTACGTATACGTATCAATTAAATCCACAAAAAAGTACATGAAGTTGTCAGTAAAAGGCTTGTTGCGCAGTAATACCCAGAGACTGGGTATTACTCATGCGATTAGTCATAAAACCAGATATGCGATTTTGGGTGTGCTCTTTGAAGAGCCAGCCACAGGATATGAGATCAAATCCCTTATGGGGAGATCAATAGTCTATTTCTGGAGAGAATTAGATTCGACAATTTATCCGATGCTGAAAGTTCTGGCAAAAGAAGGCAAGGTGCTGTCTGAAATCGTCTATGTAGGCAAGAAAAAGAAAGAAGTCTTTTCCATTACAGAGACGGGACGGATGGAATTGATACTTAAACGAGTACACGCTCTTGGATGAAAAAACTCGGACTTTTCCGAGCTTTTTGTTGAGAGGAAACGTTGAGGATTTATCAAGAAGAAACCCCCTCTTTTTTCTCCATGAAACATCGAGTGTCGTAAATAAGATCAATTTTTGAGATGAGACCATCCTGAAAGCTTAAGTGTGATGCAGCGCGCAGAGGTTTGGCGAAATTAGGAATTTCTACATCATAAATGATCACAGCTTCATTCTCTGAGCCAAATTTTGCCCGAATTGTTAGAGACTTAAAGATAGTAGAGAAACCGGTGGCTGCTTTAAGAACCACCTCTTTGCCTATTACCTGTTCTTGGGGATCGGTAAAATGAATGTTGGGATGCAAGTATCTTTTGACCTCTTCAAGATTTTTCTTTCCGAGTGCTGTATAATAGGCTACTGCTATGGCTGTTGTATCTTTCATCGGTTTCTCCTTTTTGGTTTTGACAATCTGAATTGATTATAGTAAACTATATCCAATATGTCAAAAACTAAAAGAAGACCTTACAAGTCCGAATCAAGAAATGCGCAGGCTGCGCAAACAAAAAAGCGTATTCTTGAAGCTGCCAAAAATCTTTTTGAATCAGAAGGATTTGAATACGCAACGATTGAAAAAATAGCTCGTGTAGCTGATGTAGCGATCCCGACCGTCTACTCACTTTTTCAATCTAAGGGCGGTATTCTTCGAGCCCTAATGGATGAAGTTTTTCCCAAAGACCAGTTTGAAGCCCTTGTTGAAAAAAGTAAGGAAGCCACATCTCCCGAAGAACGTCTTCTCTATTCTGCTAAAATTGCGCGTCAAATATATGATGCAGAGCGGGCTCAAATGGAGGTGTTCCGAGGAGCTTCCGTCTTGTCTCCTGAATTCAAAGAGCTTGAAAAAGAAAGAGAGAGGCGTCGGTATGAACGACAAGAAGTGACCATCAATGCAATGGCAAAAGAAAATTCCCTTTCTAAGGGCATGAGTGTGGACAGAGCGCGAGATATTTTGTGGGTTTTTACTGGGCGTGATCTATATCGCATGTTAGTGATCGAGCAGGGATGGCTGCCAGAAGAATATGAAAAATGGTTGGCTGAGCTGCTTGCCAATACCCTGATCATTGGAAGAAACCAAATGAAGATCGTAATCAAAAAGATGCTCTGCCGTTCCTGCAATGCCCAAAAAAGGAGCGAGTAAAAAAGTTAAAATTCTGCTTTTCATTTTTTCCCTTCAGCTAAAAATTTCTCATAGAGGATGGGATCGACACAGCCATCTTTCGAGGAGAAAATCAATTTAGGAGGCTCATTGGTTGTATCGTAAAGGAGTGCCTCATCTACAAATGCAAGGTATTTTGACCAAAGAGCACTAAAACGCCTGCGATATTCATCTATGATCTCTTCAGTGATCACGCGCCCCTCCGCCTGTTCTCTAGTCATAGCCCGCTCTATTGCTACACAGCGATCAACGGTAAGACCAACCAATCGGATAGTATAGCCTTCACTTTTAGCCTGGAGAAGGTCTTGATAGCTACTCTCAGCGCCACATGTACGATCGTAGAGAATGCAGTAGTGCGACTTAATAGCTAATCGAACCCATTCTTCAGAGAGCTCTCTCGCAAAGGGCCACCATTTCTCAAATGCAACCTTACCTCCTAAAATGCGAAAGTCCTCTTGATAGCCAGGCAATCGGACCATCACTTCGTCCATATCATGAAGAAAGTAGTTCTTTAACTCAGCTTGCATTTTGCGACGCCAAGTTGTTTTGCCGCTACAAGGACCTCCCCCAATGGCTAGAAGAAAAGGACGCTCTTCTGGAGTAAGGTTTCGGAAAAAGAAGGAAGAAAGAGCAGAAGAAAATGGGATGACTTCTTGATGAACGTAAGGAACTTCTTGCATCATTGATTTGACCCCATAGATAACTGATTCTTAACTACATTTGCCATAGATTCCGCAGGGTCTAGCCCTCTAATCCAAATGACAGACTGGGATTCCTCAGCCTTTTTCATTTATTGGATATTACAAAAAACGTGAGCCAGACAAGATCTGCTCGGCTTCGTTTGCGCTCTCCTGATAAAACTTCAAAGCCATGCTTCGCTAATACAGCTCTAAATTCGCTTTCAGTATAATAAGAAAACCAACGACCCGTTTCTGGTTCCTGTCTTTCTTCTGTTCCCTCCCTCATAGCAATAAAACCCATGGCTTTGGGTTTTAAAACATTGTGAATTGCGTCTAATGCTATCCCAATGCGCTCTTTAGGAATGTGCGGTAGCATAGTCCATGAAGAGAAAGCATCAAAGGTATTAGGGAAAAAAGGCATTTCGTAAACTGATGTATGATAATAATGCCCTAAAGGTTCGGTTTGCTTAGCAATTTTAATCAGAGCTGATGACGTGTCAATTCCGTTGTATTCATATCCCATCTGGATCCATTCGATTGCCTCTCTTCCAGAACCTGATCCAATTTCCAATAACTTCCCCTGGGGGTTTTGCAGTCCTTTAAAATAGGCATACTCTCTAGCCCAAAAAGAAGGCTCAGAAGTTCCTTTTCTCGATTTAGCCCAGGTTTCAGCATTTTGATCATACCAATCAGCAACCAGCATTTCTTTATCCGACAACATGGATTTTTCCAATTTTGGTTAGATCCAGGATCCTCTCTAGCACGGTTTGATGGCAATCAAAAGTTCTGAATGCATCTCTCCACCTCCAATTGGTTGGTGCAACACGCATCCAACCTTCCTTTAAGCACTCATTCCATTTATAATGAAAAACTTCCGTCTACTATCTGAGGGTTCTGAAAGATCAAGCACAAAAATTTACGCTTTTTAGCTACTTCAGAACTTAGCAGATCTTTT
>CAZXLK010000073.1:6707-7557 GCA_964641775.1 uncultured bacterium
TTTCTACCCACCCCTCCTTCTGATACAGTTTTACCTTGACAGTGGAGTTCCCATGAAAGTCTTACTCACAGGTTCCTCAGGGAGAATTGGATCGGCAGTTGCAAGATTTTTAAGTAATAAAGTCGAGATAGTTTCTATTGACAATAGGCCTGGACCCTTGACAACTTCCCTCGTCGATATTCGTGAAAAGGAAAAAATTTTTGCAAGCGTCAAAGAGGTAGATGCAGTCATTCATTGCGCTGCGCTTTTAACTCCTCATATTGGACTTTTTAGTGAAAGCGACTTTTGGCAAGTGAATGTAAAGGGCACAGAAAATCTATTAGAAGCTTGCCTGAAATACAATGTGAAACGCTTTGTTTTTACCAGTACCACTTCAGCCTATGGCGATGCTTTGACTCATCCCAAAGAAGCTGTTTGGGTAACAGAAGAACTATTGCCTCATCCGCGAGATATTTACGATGAAACGAAAATTGCTGCAGAAAAATTATGTTTAGAGGCTAGCAAAAACGGGCTGTCGTGTATTTCACTGAGAATGTCCCGCTGTTTTCCTGAAAGAGAAGATCTTATGGCGATTTATCGACTTTACCGAGGAGTGCATGAATCGGATGTCGCTCGGGCTCACGAACTCGCTCTTTTTTCGTCTATTCAAGGATATGAAATGTTCAATATTTCATGTCAGTCGCCATTTAGTCGAGAGGAAGTAGAGGAGCTTAAGGAAAATGCTGACAATGTCATCTTACGACATTTCCCATGGGCAAAAGACGAGTTTTAAAAAAAAAATTGGTCGTTACCAACAACAATAGATCGAGTGTACGTAATTGAAAAGGCAAAAGAACTTTTGAGATAGAAA
>CAZXLK010000074.1:0-7406 GCA_964641775.1 uncultured bacterium
AAAATGCATTCGGCGAAAAAATTTTCTTTACAACCTTCGGTTGACGAAAATTTTCCACCTCATGTCCTTGGAACAAGTTCCAAGTCGGGGCCCTCATTAGCTACACCCTTGAGTGTTAACAAGGGCTAGGCCTCCACTGAGCTTCAGCTAGAGAGGCCCGAAGGAAAATTTTTTTTCGAGCCGAAGGATTGAAGAAAAAAATTTTTCGAAGGGCCGTGCTTTTTGCAAAGCAAAAAGTGGAGGCCTGGCTAGCGAGCCATCCTCTGCGTTCTTTGCGCCTTTGCGTCTCTGCGTTAAAAAAAAACTAACGAACTTTTGAAGTGTTTCACGCAAGCGGTCACGATTTCTTAAAGAACCAATAACTTCCTTCTTCCTCAATTTTCAGATCATGATCTTTTGCGAGCATTTGAAGAACCTCTTTTACATAAGTGTCATGGATCATATTGCCGCAAATCAATGTCCCCGTTGCAGCTTCTAGATAAAGATCGGAAAGATCTTTTCGCAGCGAATGGCGCCATTTTTTCATGAGCGGATCGCGGAGTAAAGAATGCCGATAATAGGAAAAATCGCAGAAAATCGGATAGCCCTCATTTTGCAATTTGGGGAAAACTGAATTAAATGTCTTATTAGGAATCACTTTAATTTTTTTATGGCTCAGAGTCCAAGGGGAATTGTTTGCAAATTTCCGAATTGATCTCAGGTCATACCAAAAGTCTTTCAGATAGATTTGCTTAAGATTTGGCATGAGACTTGCCAATTGCAAAGCATGGACTCCGCTATGGAAGCCAAAATAGATGATTGTGGAATGGCCATCCAGAAGAGAGATTAAAATCTCAAGCTCCTCTTGAGGCATTTCCATTGCGGTAATCTCAGCAAAAGAAGAGCACCGCTGCCTCACTTTTTTCTGAACTTCAAGGATCTCTTCTCGCCAAGGATAAATGAAAGCTCGATCCCAACTTTTACTCCCAAGCTGCTGTTTCTTTAAAAATGTTTCATTAATATCTTTCCAATCATGGACAAAAACTACGGGTAGTCCCTCAAAAAGAGGGTCTAAAAATGTGTGTTCGACAATAGGTACCGTTTTTAAAGCAAGCGCTTCCCAAGTTCTCACGCAATCTGTTTCAAGCCCAAAAGGAGAAAGGACAAATTCTGATGCTGCCAGCTCTTTGAAATACTCTACTCTACCAATTGATCCATAAGGAATCCCCGTGTGATTACGGCTAAAACAATAAGGCTCATCTTCAAATAACTGAACGATCTTATCGCGATCGCCAAATGGCCTCGGAAAATGATTCATATAGAGCAAATATTGTTTTTCATAAGGAAAGAAGTGAGTCATTTTCTTCAAATGCTCAAGGGGCTCGTCGCGAAAATACCGATCATTTTGCCCCATCGGAATTTGAAAAAGTTTAGGATGGTAGCTAAACACCATATTTCGACAAAACCATGCTGCAAGTTTTGGATCATAAATGAGCCTTTTCCAATTGGGATCGGGAAGCCAGTCGCCAACATCATATGTCAATAAAAGATACGGCTCTTTGATTGCATCATGCACAAACTTCTCAAACCATTCTAAATACCAGATGTTGAGATAGATAATATCTCCTCTTTTTACAGCGTCCGAATCAAACCACTCAGTAGATTGATCCACAATATGATCTGAGATCGCCCGATATGTGATCTCTGTAATCAGAGGTTCATGATCAAAAGATCGGATGCTTTTTCCAAAACCTGAATAAAATTCCTGAGGCACTTTGAAAAGAGTTGCAAGAAGAGCAAAAAGGGTGAACATGGCGTAAAGTATAATTTTTCTTCCCAATTTTCTGCGAATGGAATATAACCTTGCCCTTATGCGATTCTTATGCCTCTTCTTTATCCTTTTTAGTCTGCAGGCCAAATTGGAAGACCATTTCAAAAAGGTCTATGGAAAATTAGATATTTACCGGATGAAAAACATTGATTTCATCTATGTCATCAATTTAGATCAGCGCTCAAAAAAGTTTGAAAGATGTGCGCACCAGCTAGGATTTTGGGAGATTGTTCCTTACCGCTTTTCCGCTGTCAACGGCTGGGAGCTTCCTCTTGAAACAATCCAAGATGTTGGCATCCTCTATGAACCGTGGATGACAACAGGAGCATGGGGCACTTATTATGAAAATCCTTCATGGGAAGTTTCAAAGCATGAATATGTTTACAAATTTGGCAGGGTTTATTTTTCTCACTGCATGTCGCGCGGCGCAATCGGTATTACTTTAAGCCACCTTTCCATTTTACAAGATGCATACGATTCTGATTATGAGACAATTTGGGTCATGGAAGACGATATCGATATTCTAAAAAATCCCCATCTTCTCTCAGATCTCATTGAGAAACTAGATAGCGCCGTAGGAAAAGATGGATGGGATATTTTATTTACCGATCAAGATACTAAAAACTCATTGGGATATTACGTCCCCTGTACAGGTTTTGCATGGAGGCCAAATTTTCAACCGAAAGATGAAAGTAGATTCGCCGCAAGAATTGCGATCAATGCCGATTTTCGACAAGTAGGCGCCCGATTTGGCGCTTATTCAATGATTATCCGAAGATCTGGAATGAAAAAACTTTTGGATTTTTTTAAAGAGTATCAGATTTTTTTACCCTATGATATCGAATTTCCTTTACCTCAGGATATTCGCCTTTTTACTCCCACCTTCGATATTATTTCGACCTGGCCTTCCTCCCCTTCCGATAACGGAGCACCAAACTATTTAACCCAATAAAAAAACATATGGATTATCCCCCTTACCATCTTGAATCTCTCATTGATCAACGAGAGTCGACTTCCGCCTTAAAAAATACCGCCTATTGGCACATGGATCAAATCCATGGGTGGTGTTCCCATACGAAGGCATCAATTCTCATCGACATCATTCAAAAAATTGAAGCAACAACAATTGTTGAGATTGGCGTTTGGGGAGGAAAGTCTTTGATCCCCATGGCGTACGCGCTGAAAATGCAGGGAAAAGGAAAAATTTATGGGATCGATCCCTGGAGTAATGCTGAATCGATTGTCGGTGTGAAAAACAGCTCAAATTTGGCCTATTGGAGCCAAATCGATCATGAAGGTGTCTATCAATCTCTCGTTCAAAATTTAGAGCGCTTTGATCTTAAACCCCAAGTGGAATTGATTCGGATGAGCTCTGAAAAAGCAGCTCCCATCGGAGAGATCGATCTTCTTCACATCGATGGAAATCATTCGGATATCACCTCCTATCTGGATGTAACAAAATGGGCGCCTCTTGTCCGTAGTGGAGGGTGGATTGTTGTCGATGACATTAGCTGGTTTGAAAATGGGGAATATACACAAGCAGAGTCCGTACAATGGCTCGATGAGCATTGCCTTCGAATGGGGGAAATTAGCGACACGTGCATCTGGGGAATTTGGGTGAAATTATGATAAAAATAATTTTAGTTTTTTTAACTTTTGGCTCTCTTTTTGCGAGCGATTTAAAAAACCATGTCACTTCTCAGCTTCCCTTCATTAATGGTTGGTGTTCAAAAGAAAAGGCTGAGAGCTTTATCGACTTAGTTCTTTCGGAAAACCCGGAAGTCTGGGTTGAAATTGGGGTGTTTGGAGGATCTTCCCTTCTTCCCGTTTTATCCGCTTTGCAATTTTTGGGTAAAGGGACAGCCATAGCAATCGATGCTTGGGATCGATTTGAATGCATCAGACACTTTGACTTTGTCCAAGACAAGGAAGATTTAAGATGGTGGGCAAATCTTGACCTTGAACAAATTTATATCTCATTTCTTGATCTCATCAATCGAAACGGTCTACAAAATTTTTGCAAAATTGTTCGCAAAAGCTCTGAAGCTGCAGCTCAAGAGATCGGTCCAATTGATGTTTTGCACATTGATGGAAATCACTCTGAGACCGCGTCAGTTCTGGATGTTCAACTCTATCTACCAAAAGTTAAACAAGGGGGCTTCATTTGGTACAATGATTGCCTTTGGGAAAAACGACAAGCAGCCCTTGACCTTCTTTTGGAAGAATGTCAGTACGTCAAACTGATTGATAATGGAAACTGCATTCTATTGAGGAAAGTATGAGATTTTTACTCTTAGCTGCCTCTCTTCCGCTTCTGGCTTTTGTAGATTTAAAGCCGTTTGAAGCATCACTTTATAGTAAAGATGGAGAAGATGGCGTCTTATCAAAAATCTTTCAATTGGTTGCCCCAAATACCAAATATTGCGTTGAATTGGGCGCAGGCGATGGAATTACAGATAGCTCAACGTATCTATTAAGACTGCAGGGGTGGAAAAGCGATCTTTTTGATCGCTCCTATGAAATTGCCCCCTTCAATCTTCACAAAGAATTTCTTACCGCAGAAAATATCAATTTCCTTTTTGAGCAATATGCGATCCCGGATAGATTTGATCTTCTAGTCTTTGATGTCCACTATAATGATTACCATTTTTGGAGAGCTCTTGATTCGAAATATCGGCCTCAAGTCGTTTCTATTAAGTACAATCCGTTTATTGAAAACGATGTTGAATGGGTTGTTAAATATCGCCCTTTTTATTGCGGCGACGGATCAAACTACTTTGGAGCCAATCTTGTTGCCTTAGAAAATCTTGGGAAATCAAAAGGTTATACTCTTATTTACAAGGCTGCCGCAGGTTCCACCTTATTTTTTATAGCTAATGAGGCACTTCCATGAAGTTAGTCATTTTCTTGTTTTTCTTTGTATCTTTGCAGGCAGAGCTGATCGATCACTTGAAAAAAGTAGAAGCGAAATCGCCGGCTTATTCGATGCGAAATATCGATTATATCTATCTCATCAATCTGGATGAAAGACCTGAAAAATTGAGAAAAAGCATAAGCCAGTTATCCTATTATGATATTTACCCCTGTAGATTTTCAGCAGTCAATGGATGGAAACTAAGTCTTGAAGACATCAGTGATGTGGGCGTTGTCTTTGGCCCGTTCATGGAACAAGGAATCATGGGAACCCGCTACCCAATCGATGCAAACTTTGAACCTCTGCATGAAAAAATTGCCCATTCCGGAGTTAGTTATTTTTGTCATTGCATGGCTCGCGGTACGATTGGAATTTGTTTAAGCCACATTTCAATTTTAAAAGATGCCTATGACGCAGGATATGAAACAATCTGGGTAATGGAAGATGATATCGAAGTCATTCGCGATCCCAACATCTTATCTGATTTGATCGATGAGCTCGATAATGAGGTGGGAAAAGACAATTGGGATATTCTTTTTACAGATAGAGATATTCGAGATGCTAATGGTAATTATGCCACAACCTATTGGGCAGGAATTCGGCCGGACTTTTACGGATTTAGTAGGGAAAATAACTATGCAATGAAACAAGATGTGGGAAATTTTATCCGAATTGGAGCAAGATCGGGTGCTCATTCCATGATTTTACGAAGAAGCGGCATTGAAAAGCTCATCAGGTTTTTCTATGCCCATCAAATCTTTTTTCCCTACGATATGGAATACATCCTTCCTCGCGGTATTCAACTCTACACAGTCGCAAATGATGTTGTCTCCAATCTTCCCAAAGCTCCATCGGATAATGGCGGTCCAAATTATTTAAGAGGTTCTCAATGAAAAAAATTGTTCTATGTCTTATTTTCTATGCCCAAGTCTCTTATGGAGATACACTTACTCAAGCCTCTGATGTTACTTACGAGTGGCTCGAAGGTAATTATGAAACCAGCTTTATTCCTTGTATGAAGGAAGTGCTGGAAAAAGTAAAACCCCGCACACTTCTCGAATTTGGCCTTGGATTTGGGACAAAATATTTTCTCGATTCTTGCAAAAGAGTTGTATCCGTTGAAGTCGTAACTCATGGCTATGGACCTGATCGCATTCGCAATTTCCTCCAATTTTATCGCGACTATTCCAATTGGATTCCCGTCGCTTACTTCAGCGGATATTTAGGAGATATGAGCTGGGCCCCTTATAAATATTTTGGCTCCGATGCAGTCTATGTTGCTTGTTCTTATTCCTGTGCTACCGGTTTGAGCTATGAAGAGATCGATCCTTTTTATCTGCAGGAACTGGATGAATTCATTTCCAATCTTGTGAAGTTCAATAAGATAGAAACTGTCCTCATCCATCCAATTCTTTTTTTTAGAGGAGATATGGTGCAGCTTTGTTTCAACAAGATTCCGGTGATAGTAGCTTCCAATACGGAGGCAAGAAATGATTCGTCATTGAATGATCCTTGGGGATACAGAAAAGTGCAAACACCTGATAATTATGAAGAAATAGCAATTCCAATGTATCCGGAAACTACTGTCTGGGTGGAGAAAAAAAGTGAATTTGAAGCACTGATTCATTCTTTAAAAACATTATGAAATACATATTTTCCTTACTCTGCATTTTCCTCTTCGGCTATGAATTGGAGCTAGATGATCTCATTGATACGAAGGTTGTTCTTTCGACAAAACAGATTGTTTTGCCCGAATGTCCGGATGCATTCAATCCCTCAATCATCGAAAAAGATGATGGTTATATCCTTGTATTTCGCTATGCTCCCAACGCCTATTGGGATCCTTGGACAAATTATATCGGAGTCGTTCTTCTAGACTCTTCCTTTAACCCGGTATCGACTCCTGAGCTGATCAAAAGCGATCTTTACCCAAGCCATATTCAATCGCAAGCAGAAGATGCCCGCATTTTTTCCTATCAAGGAAGATATTATCTCATCTATAACGATAATGTTGAGCAGTGCAGGCCCTGGTATGGAGATAGGCGAGATATTTATATCGCTGAGCTGCAATATGATGGAGCCCACTTCAAATTGGGTGATGCAAAAAAGCTCATCTATGAGAAAAAATATCATGCGAATTGGCAAAAAAATTGGACCCCCTTTGTCTACCAGAATCATCTTCTTCTCAGCTATTCAATCAGTCCGCATGAAATCCTTTTTCCAAATATGGATGATGGAGCTTGTTTTTCCCTCTATGTTACGGACCTCCCGACAGGTTGGGTTTTAGGTCTTTTAAGAGGAAGCTCTGCCGCAGTTCTTGTAGATGGAGAATACTTTGCCTTTTTCCATGCAGGCCATCAGATCACTTCCTCGCTGTTTCCGGACGCTGCAAACTGGCATTACTTTATGGGGGCCTATACCTTTTCTGCAGAACCGCCTTTTGAGCTGACAAAAATAACCCCGCGGCCCATCGTGGGAAAAGATTTTTATACCCCATCGCATCACTATAAAAAAGTGATCTTGCCGGGAGGTTTTGTCATCAAAGAAGACAGGATCTTTGTCGCCTACGGAAAAAATGACGATGAGATGTGGATTGCAGAGCTTAATAAAAAAGCTCTTTTAGATTCTTTGGTTCAAGTACAGTGATTTTCCTTCTCTTTCTTTTGATTGCATCCCTTGCTG
>CAZXLK010000075.1:0-7190 GCA_964641775.1 uncultured bacterium
GGAGGTGGCTTCTTTGATTTTTGTGATGCTGCCGAAGCGCTGAAGGAGCCTTTTTTTCTTGATGGGGCCGATGCCTGAGAGGTTGTCGAGTTCGCTGGAAATGGTTCGGGAGGAGCGCCGTTTGCGGTGGTATTGGATGGCGATGCGGTGGGCTTCGTCGCGGATGCGCTGGAGAAGAAAAAGCATGGGGGAGCGGGGATCGATGAGAATGGGGTCTTTGCGATGGGGAATATAGACTTTTTCTTGAGTCAGCCCTTTGTCATGGCGCGCTTCTTCTTTGGTAAGGGCAATCACGTCGACTGAGGCAATGGAGAGCTCTTTGAAAACTTCGAGAGATAAATTGAGATGCCCTTTGCCGCCATCGACAATGAGAAGATCGCAAAAGTCATTTTTTTCTTTTTCTTTGGCAAAATGGCGATAGAGCACTTGCTTCATCGCTGTATAATCATCTGCCTTTTCCACGTCTTTGACTTTGAAAAGGCGCATTCTTGATTTGTCTTTTTCTCCATTGACAAAAGAGGCAAGGCTTGCCACAGGATCAGAGCCTGAAATATTGGATGTATCAAAGCATTCAATTCTTCTGGGAAAACGGGTGAGCTGCAAAGTCTCTGCTAGATCAAGAAGCATTTTTTCTTTTAGGGAGCGGGCATCTTGCTCCCGAATGAAAAGGGCCTTCGCATTGCGAGATCCCATTTCGATGAGATCCCGCTTTTTCCCTTTTTGGGGCTTTAAGACTTCAATTTGATGATTTGCAGATTCTGATAAAATTTCCTCGATGGCCTTTGCCTGCGCAAGCTCATGAGGGACAATGATTTCTTTTGGAATGGTTTTTGCATATTGATAATGTTGCAAGATGAAGGTTTCCAAAGTTTCTTGATCTGAAGAGGCAATTTGGTGGAAGCTAAAATGCTCGGAGCCGACAATTTTGCCTTCTCGAAAAATCAAAAGGGCAATCATCACTGTATCAGCTTCTCGATAAAGCCCCAAAACATCGCAATCTTTTGCTGCCGGATTATCCACATGCTGCACTTGGGTCACATGCTTGATTTGCTCTGTTAAAGTTAAGTATTCCTTTGCTTTTTCAAATTCCAAATTGTTGGAAGCGAATTCCATCCGTTTTTTTAATTCGGCTAAGACCTCTTTATCTTGCCCTTTCAATAGGCGCATGGCTCCTTCGAGATGTCTATCATATTCTTCTTGGGTGCATTTTTCTACGCAGGGGGCAATGCATCGTTTGATATCGTATAAAAGGCAAGGGCGGACTCTTGTAGCAAATTCTGCATCGGAACATTGGCGCAGGGGAAAAAGGCGCTGGATGAGATCAAAGGTTTGCCTTGCTGCCAGGGCATTTGTGTAAGGGCCAAAAATGGTTCCGATATTTTTGGGCGGTTTGGTTTTGAAGCGGAAGATCCGGATCATCGGCCATTTATGGCGTGTAACGACTAAGCTAATAAAGGTTTTATCATCTTTTAAAAGGATATTGTATTTAGGTTGATGCCGTTTGATCAGATTATTTTCTAAAATCAGAGCATCTTTTTCAGTTAAAGCAATGATTGTATCAATGGCATCTACTTGCGGGATCAGATAGGGGACCATTTCTCTTTGGTCGCCTGAGAGTGCAAAATATTGTTTTAATCTCAATTTAAGATTTTTTGCCTTGCCGACATATAAAATCCTTCCCGTCTCATCTTTCATGAGATAGACGCCCGGCTGATCGGGGTAAAGGGCCAAACTTTTTGGATCGAAGGTCATAAAACCTGAATGATGGGTTTAATCGTCTTGAGATTCAAGGAAAATTCTGTGCGGATTTTTACCGACGGAGTCCGAAGGAAATGTCGGGACGAGCACCTTTCCGAGGCGAGGAGGTGAAAAGCCGCCAGAAGAACTTGAATATCTGATGATTAAAGCCATTATTCAGGTTTCAAATAAAGATAACTGAAGATCGAGAGATTTGCGAGGGACTTTTGCCTCGAGGGCTTGGAGCATCTTTTCTGCCTTGGCAATCACTTTGGGAGGAAGTCCTGCAAGTTTTGCAACGTGGATCCCGTAGCTTTTGTCAGTGCCGCCTCTCACAATCTTTTTTAGAAAAACAATGCCTGAATCGGTTTCCTGGATAGAGGTATGGTAGTTCATCGCATGGGGGAATTTATCTTCGAGCTGCGTCAGCTCCCAATAGTGGGTTGCAAAAAGGGTTTTTGCAGTTCGGTTTTTTGTTGTTAAAAGATATTCGCTTACTGCCCAAGCAATCGAAATGCCATCATAAGTGCTTGTTCCTCTTCCAATTTCATCGAGAAGAACGATTGATTTTGAAGTTGCATTGTTGAGAATATGAGCAGTTTCTGTCATCTCCACCATGAATGTCGATTGTCCGCGGGCAAGATCATCGCTAGCCCCGATGCGGGAAAAGACTTTGTCTACAATTCCAATATGGGCCGATTTTGCAGGAACATAGGATCCGATTTGGGCAAGGATCACAATGAGGGCAACTTGGCGGATATAGGTTGATTTGCCTGCCATGTTTGGCCCGGTGATCAGCATCATCTGCTGTTTTTCGCTCATCGTAGTGTCGTTTGGGATAAAAGAATTGGAGCCAATCACAGCCTCTAGAATCGGATGGCGCCCTTCTACAATCTCTATTAGGTTTGACTCATCAATGACAGGGCGGACAAAATTTCGTTTTCTTGCAGTCGTAGCTAAAGAGAGTAGGACATCAATTTTGGCAATCAATCTTGCGGCATTTGAGATTTTTAGGGTCTCATTTGCAATTGTGATGCGAAGCTTTTCAAATTCTTCCGCCTCGAGCGCTTTGGATTGAGCTTCGCTGCTTAGTACTTGATGCTCATATTGCTTCAATTCTTCTGTAATGTAGCGCTCATTGCCAACAAGGGTTTGGCGGCGGTGAAAAGTGATGGGAACCGATTCCGATTGCGCTCTACTTACTTCGATGTAGTAGCCAAAAGCTCTTGTAAATCCCACTTTCAGCGATTTGATTCCGGTTTCTTCTCGAAGCCGATTTTGATAGTTTGCCATCCAGGTAATCGAATCTTTGGAAAGAGCCCTTAAGCGATCTAATTCGGGATGATAGCCATCTTTAAAAATATCCCCCTCCCCAATTCTCAAAGGGGGAGATGGATGCATGGCGGACAAAATTGTTTCCGATATCTTCCCCGCATCAAAAATCCCAATAGCTACTTGTTGAATTTCAGGACAGCCCATAGAAGTTAGGATCTCTTTTAAATGGGGAAGATGCTTGAGCGATACCCCCATGGAATAAAGATCTCTAGGAGTTGCCATCTTGGAGACGATCTTCATATTCAGCCGCTCAATATCGCGGACAAATGCCAGTTCAAAGCGCGCATCGTCTGATTTTTCCGTCTCTTCTAAAAAGCCGTCTATCGCATTTTGCCTTTTTTGAATTTCGCCAAGTGTTAGAAGCGGTCTTTTTAGCCAGGATGCCAAAAGCCTAGCTCCCATTGGCGTATTGGTGTTATCAAGAAAATCTAAAAGCGATTCTGTGATTTCCAAATTGCGAAGTGTTGTCCTGTCGATGGCCATAAATTGCGTGAGATGCTCTGTTTGGACACTTGTGATTTGCTCTAAGCTCAAATTGAGCTCTTCTTTCAAATAGAGAAGGAGCATACCGGATGCCAGAATTGCTTCAGGCTTTAGCCCAAATCCGTGATCAAAATGGTTGATCAAAGCATCAGTTGCAACTTTTAGATCTATTCCCTCTTTTTCATTGAGTAAGAATGGGTATACGTGAGAGAACTCTTCAAAAAAGAGAGGATGTTTTTGCAAAAATTCTTTTTGCACTAAAAATTCTTTTGCACGAAGGCGATGCAGTTCATCGAGAAGAAGATTCAGATCATCCAGAACAAGGGCGTAAAATTCCCCTGTTGTCAAATCGGCATAGCTCAAGCCATAAGAGTCTTTAACTAAAGAGACGCTTGCGAAAAAGTTATTTTTTTTATCATTGATGAGCTGGGATGTGACAATGGTTCCGGGAGTAAGGATCTGCGTAATTTCCCGTTTGATGAGCCCCTTTGTCTGTTGTGGACCCTCCACCTGCTCTGCAATGGCAACTTTGTGCCCTTTGGCAATCAATTTATCGATATAAGACTCTACATGGAGATAAGGAACGCCGCACATGGGAACTCCTTGCCTTGCCGTCAAGGTAAGGTTGATTTCTTTTGAAATCAGCTCTGCATCTTGATAAAAGGCCTCATAAAAATCCCCCAGGCGAAAAAGGAGCAAGGCATCTTTTGCCTTTTCCTTGCATGCATGCCATTGAGCCATCATTGGAGTTTCCATGGCAAATATGATAACATGAATGGCATGACTTGTCCAACAGTCGCATTTGCAACAACCGTTTGGGAAAAAGATTGGCGCCCCATTCTTCTTGGGCCCTCCTATTTAAAAGTCCAACAAATCGAAAACCACTGCTTTGATTTTGCTGAGAAAATCCTTATTATTAACAATGTAGATAATTTAGATGAGGTAATTAAAGCCGCAAGAAAAAAGATCGATGAAGGGGTAATTACTTCATTTCATATTGCAAATGAAGAAGTTCTTTCTTTTTTCGATCTCAAGCGCTCCGATTTTCGCCCCGATCCCGGCATTCATTCCGACTGGGTCTATTACAATGCCCTTGGGCCGCTTGCCGCATTATATTACGCAAATACCGACTATCTTCTTTACCTAACGGGCGATGTCTATCTTCCAAAAAGAGTCGATTGGATCCCAAAAACGATCCGCCGCATGGAAAAATCAGAAAAACTAAAGGTTGCAAACTTAGTTTGGAATGAAAATTATAACGAGGCCAAAAAGGAATCTTACAAACAGGAATGGAATTTTTTTCTTGCAAAAGAGGGCTTTTCCGATCAGATGTTTCTCGTGAAACGGTCTGACTTTGTAAAGCCGCTTTACAATGAGATCCATAAGACAAGTGGCCACTTCCCCCGAGGCGATGTGTTTGAAAAAAGGGCCTATAGCGCCATGAAATATAGAGGCTGGGAAAGGCTCATTTATAGAAAAGGATTTTACATCCACGAAAATTTCAGCAACAATACAAATGATGGATGCAATTTCTCGCGAGAGTTTAGAACTTCTTAAAAGTAAAATTGATCTTGTTGAAGTTTTAAATCCTTATTTAAAACTGCATAGATCGGGCGCTTCCTATAAAGCCCTTTGCCCATTTCATGATGAAAAGACGCCGTCTTTTATCATTCAAAGAGGAGACAGCCATTATCACTGTTTTGGATGCGGGGCGCACGGTGATGCGATCCAATTTTTGATGACTCATCTTAAGATGGGATTTATCGATGCGGTCCAAAGTTTGGCAGAGAGATTCCACGTGCAATTGGAGAGAACGGGGGAGGGAATCAAGGGGCCAAATAAGGCGGTTTTAAAAGAAGCTTTGGAACATGCCAATCGGTTTTTCCAGTTCTTATTGTTCCATACGATGGAAGGGCATGCGGCCCTTGATTATCTATACAATCGGGGCATCGATCTTGCTTTCATTCGAACTTTTGAATTTGGCCTCGCTCCAAAATCGTACGATCTTTTTTTAAAGGCCATGTGGGAGCTAAAAATTTCAAGCGCCGTTTTAAATGATGCCGGGCTTCTTTCCAAAGGGCGCCCTTTTTTCACTGATCGGATTACCATACCCATTCGAGATGCAGTAGGAGCTGTAACCGGATTTTCAGCTCGAAAATATAAGGCAGAAACATTTGGCGGCAAATATATTAATTCTCCGGAAACCGTCCTTTTTAAAAAGTCCAAGGTCCTTTTTGGGTTAAGTTATTCCCGAAAACGGATTGCAAAGACAAGAAAAGCTCTCATTGTAGAAGGGCAAATTGATGCGCTTCGACTCATCCATCTGGGCTTTGATTGGGCAGTTGCCGGACAAGGGACGGCATTTACCGAGGAAATGGCGGATGAGCTGATTCATCTTGGAGTAAAAACTGTTTTCCTTGCCCTCGATGGCGATAGCGCAGGGCAAGAAGCTGCCGTTAAAATCGGCCATCTTTTCCAAAAACAGGGGGTTGAAGTCCAAGTGGTTACTATGGCTTTGAACTCTGATCCCGATCTGATCTTGATGGAAAAGGGACCGGAGGTTTGGCAAAATATGCTTGGGTCAGCGCAAGATTATCTCAGCTTTTTAGTGAGCCATTTTTCCAAAACGATCAATTTTGAATCTCCTGCCGGCAAAAATGAACTTGTCCAAACCATTGCGAAAAGGATCCGCGAATGGGACCATCCGCTCATGGTTCATGAATCTTTAAGAAAACTTGCCCGCCTGACTCAAACTCCGGAAACGATCATCGGAGCCCCAACAGAAACAGTGCCCCAAATCTTTATCAAACAAACGGCAAGTGTTGGGATGACAGAGATCGATCCCGATCGAATTTTGGAGGCCGATCTTCTCCGCTGGCTTTTTCTTATGGGTGAAACGGTCCCCGATCTCATCAAGATTGCGGAAGCCAACCTCAAACCGGAGCATTTTCGCACCGAGGCAGGGCTAATCCTTTATGAAAAATACACCCGAGCAGCATCGCAAAATCTGCCCCGCGATATGCTCTCTTTGGCAATCGATTTGGAAAAACCGCAGCAGCAGCTTTTTTTAGCGGAAGTTTTGCAAAAAAAAGTCAATCGAGATAGGGCCATTCCCTTATTTACCGAAACGGTGCAAAAAATCTTGGAAAGGCATTGGATGCTGATGCGAGAAGAGATCAAAGCAAAAATCTATAGCGGAAAATTGAAAGAAGAAGAGGTGCTCGAGCTTGCCAAACAATTTGATGAGCTTAAGAAAATACGTCCCGAGGTTAACTGCAAGTGAATGAACATATTGTCTTTTTCGATGATGAGTGCCCTCTTTGTCGAAAAGCTGTCCGCCATATCCTAGAAATTGATAAGGAAAACCATTTTCGTTTTGCTCCTCTTCGTGGCCAAACGGCAGATGAGGTCCTAACCGGGGCACAAAAAAAACTCAAATCGATGAATAGCCTTGTCTTGGCAGAAGATTTTGATTCAACGGCTCGCAAATTCTGGATCCGCTCCCATGCCATCTTTCGGATTTATTGGCTTATTGGGAATGGCTGGGGCCTTGTTGGAATTCTCTCTTTCTTACCTGCCAAAATCGGCGATTTCTTTTACAATTGGATCGCAGAGCATCGCCATCAATTCAAACT
>CAZXLK010000076.1:0-7109 GCA_964641775.1 uncultured bacterium
ACCATCGACCCTCTCATTAAAAGTGAGATGCTCTACCGCTGAGCTAAAGTCTCTTTGTGGTTGACCCCGACGGGATTCGAACCCGTGTTATCGGAATGAAAATCCGGTGTCCTAGACCGGGCTAGACGACGGGGCCAATTCTCTAATGTAAAATCGTCAATAAGTTTAACCTAATCCCCTCATTTCCTGCAAACTAACACCCACCCCATTACACGGTCATAATCTCTTTTTCTTTTGCACTGCAAGCTGTATCCACTTCTTTGCAAAATTTATCTGTAAGTTCCTGGATATGCTTTTCGTACTTTTTCATCTGGTCTTCCGGAATTTGCCCTTCGGCTTTTTGCTTGCGGACAAGGTCATTGAATTTACGGCGGATATCGCGCATAGCAATTTTCGACTTTTCCCCAAATTCCCGGCACTGCTTTGCGATTTGCTTGCGGAGCGATTCGTCCGGCGGCGGGATTGGAATTCGGACAACACGGCCATCGATTCTCGGCTGGACGTTCAGGTTTGCAACCTCGATCGCCTTGGAAATGGCGTTGAGATTGTTAGCGTCAAATGGAGTGCCGACGATTTGCCTCGCTTCCGGAACCGTAATGCTTCCCAAAGATTTAATGGGGACAAGCGTTCCATAAACATCTACCTGGACACGGTCGAGCATCGATGCATTTGCACGGCCCGTTCTTAAAGTTTTAAGCTCTGCCATCAAATGATCAAGAGCTTGCTGCATTGCTGATTTGACTTGATTTTCCATGCTACTCACATTCCCTCCACAAGCGTTCCAACTCCCTCATTACAGACTGCTTTTTTTAAAGCATCATCAGCTAAAACATTGAAAACACAGATCGGCATCTCGTTTTCTCTGCATAGCGCAATGGCCGTTTGGTCCATCACCTGAAGCTTGCTTGCCAAAACTTCAGAATAACTAACTTTTTTGAATTTTACTGCATCTGGATATTTTAGGGGATCTTTGTTGTAAATTCCATCGACTTTTGTCGCTTTTAAAAGTATCTCTGCCTGGATTTCCAGGGCTCGAAGAGCCGCTGCTGAATCGGTCGTGAAATAGGGATTTCCCGTTCCCCCGACAAAGATCAAAACAATTCCTTTATCAAGATATTTCAGCGCGTCTTTCCACGAATACGACTCTGCCATCACATCGCATGCAATTGCACTCATGATTCGGCTTTCACATTTTATTAGCTCAAAGGCCTGCTGAAGCGCTATGCCATTAATAAAAGTAGCGAGCATTCCAATATGATCTGCCGGCGTTCTTTCCATGCCCGTTTCCGCCGTTGCTTGCACACCGCGGAAAATATTTCCTCCGCCAATCACAACACCAACAGAAACCCCGAGTTTGGTTAGTTCTTGAACCTGAGTTGCAATAGCAGCGCAGGCTGCGGGATCGATTCCAAATTTTTGATCGCCCATAAGAGCCTCGCCTGATAATTTGAGGAGGATTCTCTTATAGACGGGCTTCATTAGATTTTTTTAGGTTCCTGGACCTGGTGAAAAAATGGGGACATGCATCGATTTTTTCATTAGGTCCCTACTTTCCAACGCCAAAAACAGCGAATTGCAAGCGGCGTACCAAGTTTTTTCGAAGCTCCTTCTAAAAACTGCTGCACGGTTACAGAATTATCTTTCACATATTTTTGGTTGATGAGACAGACCTGATCGGTAAAAGCCTTAATTTTCCCTGCGACGATTTTATCGACAATATTTGCCGGTTTTCCTTCGACAGTGGCTCTTGCAATCTCCTCTTCTCGCTCCATGATATGGGGAGGGATCTCCTCAGGACGCAAATATTCGGGATTTTCTGCAGCGACATGCATTGCAATTTCTTTTGCAATCCCTTCTTGATCTGCAGATCCTTCGATTTCTACGATCACAACGAGCTTGCCGCCCATGTGAGAATAGATTCCATAAGAGCTATTTTCATGCTTATGGAGAACTTCTACTCGGCGAAGTTGAATATTTTCTCCTAAAGCCTGAATGACCAAATTCCGATACTGATCAATGGTGATGGAACGATCTTTATAATAGGGCTGGTTATTCAATTCATCGAGCGATTTCGGTTTTGTTTCCAGAGCTTGCTTTACAACATCATGAAGGAAATGTTTAAACCGGTCATTTTGTGCAACAAAATCGGTTTCCGCATTTGCCTCGGCAATGACCAAAGATTGTTTCCCTTCTGCCGTAAGGATCAAACCCTCTTTTGTTTCACGCCCTTCTTTTTTTACTCCCGCTGCCATGCCGGCTTTTCGCAAATGGTCGATGGCTTTTTCCATATCGCCTTCTGCAAGGACAAGCGCTTCTTTGCATTTGCCCATGCCAACACCGGTTTTTTCCCGAAGCTCTTTAATCTTATCCGGAGTAATTTCTTTCATCATCATGACTGCTCCGGCGCCTCTTCTTCGCTTCCTTCCTCATCATCGTCACCCTCAGATGGAGGAGCATCGGTGTCGCCTTTAGAAACAGGAAGATTCATATCATTTTTTTGATCAATGATTGCCTGGGTAATTGCAGAAAGAATCACTTTGATGCTCTTCAATGCATCGTCATTGCATGCGATGACATAATCAATTGGATCAGGATCGCAATTGGTATCGACAAGAGCCATTATAGGGATGCCAAGCGTATTGGCCTCTGCAACTGCGATATGTTCTTTGCTTGGATCGACGACAATCAAAAGCCCGGGAGGCTTTCTCATAGAGCGAATGCCGGAAAGGTTGCGATCGAGTTTGACTCTCTCTTTTCCGAGTACGGAAATTTCTTTTTTCTTCAGCCCTTCGCCCCCTGAAGCAATCCTCTTTTCAATCCTCTCCATCGTTTTGACCGACTGGCGGATCGTTTGAAGGTTTGTAAGAGTTCCTCCAAGCCATCTTTCGCAAACGAAAAATTCACCGCATTCTTCTGCACTTTCTTTGATAACCGCTTTTGCCTGTTTTTTTGTCCCGACAAAGAGGATCGATTTCCTCGATGCAATCATCTTGCGCACAACTTCTACTGCCGTGCGGATTTGCTGCATGGTTTTTGCAAGGTCAATGATATAAATCCCATTCCTTTCTTCAAAAATGAACCGTTTCATTTTTGGATTCCAACGGCGGGTTTGGTGCCCAAAATGGGCGCCTGATTCGAGTAACTCTTTAATAGTTACTCCTGGTTTTTGCTGCTCTGCGGTAGTCAAGTTTTTTCCCCTCAAATAAAAGTTATGTTTCAACTTAGCGCCTGGACAGAATCGAACTGACACTCGTAGCTTGGAAGGCTACTGTTCTACCATTGAACTACAGGCGCATCGGCAAAAACGAAATATAGTTTTATCTCAAAACTCTAATTTTCTTCAAGTAGAAGATAATTTTATATACTATAGACGTTATGAAACAGGTTAACAGGATTTTGGCGGTCATCTTTGCTGCTAGCCTGCTGATTGCCCTCAGAAGCTTCCACCTAGGGGTGGTGCAACGAGACGCCAGGCTGATCGACGCCCAAAAACCCCAATCGCGCACCATCTTGCAGCGGGCAGACCGCGGCACGATTTGCGATCGGTTTGGGATCCCCCTTGCCGTCAACAGGATTTGCTATAACGCTGTGATCTACTACAGCCAAATCACCCAAATTCCCCAAACCAAATACGTAATTGTTGACGGAAAACGGATAAAAACATTTCCAAGAAAAGAATATATCCAAAATCTTTCTCAGCTGCTCTCCGACCTCCTCGACCTTTCTGCCGAAAGAATCGAAGACCTAATTTACTCCAAAGCCTCCCTTTTTCCCCATGCCCCTTTTCGGATCAAAACGAATCTCACCGAATCAGAGCATTACAGGCTCAAGAGCCTCGAGCGGGATCTCCCCGGCATTCATGCGGAAATTGGCTCCTACCGCTTCTATCCTAAGGGAAAAGCGGCCTGCCATATTCTTGGAACGATGGGGGCGATCAGCCAAAAAAAATACCAGGAGATTGCCGGGGAGCTGTCTAGTCTACAAGAAGCCCTCGATTCCTATATCCTCCCCAATGGCTACAGCTCAATGGATGCTCTTGAGGCCAGACTGAGCGAGCTAAAAGAAAAGGCCTACTCCTTAACCGACTCGGTAGGAAAAAGCGGCATCGAGGCGCAATTTGAAGAAGAGCTTCGGGGCTTTTATGGTAAAAAATATTTTAATATCGATCATAAGGGAAGTTTTTGCAGGGAGATGGCGGGCGGCCGTGATGCAACTCCGGGATCCCAAATCGTTTTATCCATTTCTGCCGAGCTGCAAGAATTTGCCGAAGAGCTGCTCGCAAAAGCAGAAATCGATCGAGATGGGAGAAGTTTTGGAATAGATCCAACAGATGGGACTCGAAAAAGCCTCAAGCAGCCTTGGATCAAAGGGGGCGCAATTGTCGCCATGGATCCAACAAGTGGCGAAGTTCTGGCCCTTGCCAGCTTTCCCCGCTTCGATCCCAACGATTTTATACGAAAAGAGCAATTGAATATTTGCAAGTGGCTCGAAAACGAGAGCTATATCGGCGCCATTTGGGATGGAAAATCTTCCCTAGACAGACAAAGGAAAAAAGAGACGCCGCAACTCCTTTCTTGGGATTTTTATCTCGATCTCATCTTGCCAAAAGAGAGCCCGCAAAGAGCCTTTTTCCAAACTCACGATACCGTCAAAAGCGCAATCCAGCTCCAAGAAGATTATGAAACAATCCGTTATTTTTCATCAGGGCACCCAAAAGCCGCCTTAGCCTCAAGACGCTTCAATGCTGCACTCTCTGAAATTGGATCGGAAAATGAAAAACTTTTTCTCGTTGATCTTTGCAGAGTTTGTATTGACAGCACGAGATTTAGCGATGAGCTGGTTGCCAAAATAGGCTCCATGAAGCTCTCCCACTATCGAGAGCTCTCAACTTGCTTTTTCGATCTCGAGGAGAAAGTAAAAAAAGAAGAGGCCCTTCGCTTTGAAGCTCAGGATTTTGCAGAGTGGAGAAAAATCCATCAAAAAAGCTTTTTGCAAGAAAAAAGAAAAGAGGAAAAGGAAAAAGGGACTTATGCCAGGCCTTATCTTGATTATTTAGATCAAAAGAAAAAAGAGCTATTTGATGCCCATTGGCAAAACCAAAAAAAGGCTCTCCTTCTTTCTCGCATCCAAGAATCTCCCAAATTACTTCATGCTTTGGAAAACTTTGAAGATCCATTGAAGCTTGCATTTCTCCATACATTTCGCTCTTTCAAAGAGCTCGATAGGCCCCTTCTTCACCAAAGCAAAAAATTCACTACGGAAAAAGATCTGGCGGCCTCTTTTTATCCAAAAGGGGGATTTGGCTATCTTCGCTCCTACGCTTTTCAAGCAAACCAGCCCCAAGGCTCTCTCTTTAAGCTCGTCACTGCCTATGAAGGCTTAAGGCAGGGACACAATCCTGTCATCGTCGACGACGCCGGAAAAGACCGTAAAATTGTCGCCTACACGCCAACGGGAACTCCTTATCCTCGAATGTATAAAGGGGGAAGGCTTCCTCGAAGCAGCATTTTGCAAATTGGTAAAATCGACGTCGTTGGGGCGCTCATGCAAACAAGCAATCCCTATTTTTCGATCATGGCCGGCGATTACTTGGCTGATCCCGATGATTTGAAAATGGCCGCATTTAATTTTGGATACGGGGCAAAAACCGGCATCGAGCTTCCGGCAGAGGCAATGGGCAAACTCCCCAATGATTTAAAAACCAATAAAACAAGCCTCTATTCCTTTGCTTTTGGCCAGCATACTCTTCTTTGCACTCCGCTTCAAACCTGCAGAATGCTAAGCGCAATGGCAGATCAGGGAAAAGTACGCGCTCCAAAAATTGCAATGGGAGTCAAAGGGCTTGCTCCCGATAGAAAAGCGTTATCTGCATTTGAGCTGAAAAATAGTTTTTGCGAAAAAGAGCTGAAGAGTCTTGGAATTCCTTTTTCTTTATTTACAAGCGTTCAAACCAAAGAGCCCATTGCCGAAGCCGATCTTACCCAAGGCCGCCTTGTAAGAAGCTTGCCTTTTCCCGCAAGGATCCGCTCCAAGCTTTTTGAAGGGATGGACAAAGTGATGTGGAGCCCAAAAGGTACCGCAAGACCTGAAATCATCCGCTCTTTGAGATGGAATCCTGAGAAAATGGCAGAACATCTCCCCTTCCAGCATCAAATCATTGGTAAAACAAGCTCTGCAGAAATTCTTTACCAAGCTAATGCCAACCCCACTTCGCTTGCCCAAATGGTGAAATACACCTGGTTTGGAGCCCTTTCCTTTTTGCCCGATTTTCCGGCTGTTGAAAGGTATGATCATCCGGAATTGGCTGTTGTAGTCTTCTTGCGCTTTTCCGATGCCGGTAAAGAAGCAGCTCCCCTTGCCGTCCAAATGGTAAAAAAATGGAGAGAGATAAAAAAGAAATATAAATGAAGTCGGGCACGGGCACGGGCACGGTAACGCAAGCGCAAACGTTCACGAAATTTTTTAATCCCCTTCCCCTAAATTCCACTTTTTAGTACCATATTGCCCAAAATTTTAGGGGGGCCTTATGTCGGTGGATATAAATTGTTTTGCAACAGATGTAGAGACAACATTTAACATGATTGATTCGATTCCTATGTTGGGAGCGTTTCCGTCAGCCGCTAGAGTGACAATGGGACAGGTCCAATTTTGCGCAGGTTTTGTTTTTGGACTCATAGGTCTTGCAGGATGCATCGTTTCCCCGAGATCAGGAAACTGGGAAGATTTAAAAACCGAATCCTTCAGACATGCATATCATGGCGCTCTCAACGTGATTCGAGGAACTTGCGAAGTCGTTTTATCCGGCTCAGTCGTTGGAGGGATTTGCTCTTTAATTATTCAAGCCACAACCAACCGTTTTGCACCGATTGTTCCCTATTCTTTTCCAAAACCGCCGCCGGAATATATCCACATCCCACCTTCATGCCCCATTATTTATGAAGTGTAGATCTCTAAATAAAGAAGAAACACAAGTGATGACCAAACACTCCGTGAACGTTTGCGTTTGCGCTTGCGTTACCGACCCGTTCCCGTTTTATCGGAAAACGGAAAACGCAAGCGCCAGGGGTCCCCGAAGACGCATCGTCTTTGGGGTGGAAGCGCAAACGTTC
>CAZXLK010000077.1:0-7075 GCA_964641775.1 uncultured bacterium
GCTCCAGGAGGGACAAGTGATGATTGTCTCCATTGTTGGAACGCCCGGAAGAGGGGTCGGCTTTTTGGAGGATTTTGTAAGAGCAGCCTCTTTGGCCAAAGATGCGGGAGCAAAAATCATTGAAGCCAATTTTTCCTGCCCTAATGTGGAAAAATCTGAAGGCTCTTTGTATTCGAACGTGGATGCGGTTTATGAATTTGGGAAAAAAATCAAAGAAGTGATCCATCCAATCCCTCTTCTTATCAAAGTTGGGGTTTTTCCCAACGTAGGAATCATGCGGCAAGTATTTCTTGCTGCTGCAAAAGCGGGCATTGCGGGAATTTGCGGCCTCAATTCGGTGAGCATGAAGATCAGTCCTGCTCTTAGTCCCGAAAGGCCAACGAGCGGGGTTTGCGGAGCTGCAATCCGCGAAGAGGCTCTTGCCTTCATGAAAGAAGCTACCAAGATAAAAACATCAGAAAAGCTTGATTTGGTGCTCCTCGGCTGCGGCGGAATCGTTTTGCCGGAGCATTTCCAAGATATGCTGGATGCGGGCGCCTTGATTGCTATGAGCGCAACAGGTATGATGTGGGACCCTTTTTTAGCAATCAAATGTAAAGAATTATACCGAGAGGAATAGATGTTATACCGAGAGGGATTGAAAAAGCGGGAATTGGACCAGGAGGCCGCGCAAATTTTTTGCTCTGGAGCGAGCAGCTTTGTTCAAGAACAAAGCGCGAGTGAAGACGAAAAATTTGCTGCGAAGCCGACGCCGGCCAAAACCGATTTTTCAATCACGAGCGGTATCTATCAAAAGCTAAAAGATCTCGGATGTATCAAATTTGGTCAGTTTACTTTAAAAAGTGGGATTGTTTCCCCTTATTATATCGATCTTAGGCCAACTATTTCAAAGCCGGAGCTTTTGATCGAAATCGCCGATTTGATTTGGGAAAAGGTAAAACACCTCTCATTTGATCTGATCTGCGGAGTCCCTTATACAGCGCTTCCCTTTGCAACAGCTCTTTCCCTTCGACAAAATATTCCCATGGTGTTGAAGCGAAAAGAAAAAAAAGAATATGGGACAAAAAAAATGGTGGAAGGGATCTTTGAAAAGGGGCAAAAATGCCTGATTGTCGAAGATGTGATCACATCGGGACAAAGCATTCTAGAAACTGCAACGGATCTTGAAAACGAAGGGCTTGTAATTGAAGATATCGTAGTTCTGATTGATCGAGAGCAGGGGGGAAAAGAGCTGATTGAGAGTAAAAATTATCGTTTGCATCCTATCTATTCATTAAGCGGGTTAGATATTCATGCAGCTAAATCTTGAATCTAGAGCGGAGATGGCTACTCACCCCATCTCAAAAAAGCTTCTGCAAATCATGCAAGAAAAAAAGAGCAATCTTTGCCTTGCCTGTGATGTGACAAAAAAAGATGCACTTTTGAAATGGGCAGATGCAATCGGGCCCTATATCTCTGTATTAAAGACGCACATCGATATTTTGGACGATTTTACTTTTGATGTTGTGGCCCGGCTAAAAAGTTTAAGCATCAAGCATCAATTTTTGATTTTTGAAGATCGAAAGTTCGCAGATATTGGGCAAACTGTCTCTAAGCAGCTCTCAGGAGGCATTTATCGGATTGCCGAATGGGCAGATCTCATCAATGCCCACATTGTTCCGGGACCCGGCATCATTGACGGCTTAAAAGAAGGAGCTAATGGCCAGGGTCTTTTACTTTTGGCAGAGATGAGCTCAAGCGGCACAATGGCTCATGGAGATTATACGGCCCAAGCAAAAGAGATGGGAGAGGCAAGAAGCGATTTTGTTTGTGGATTTATTTCTTTAAGAAAATTAAGTAATCAGCCGGGACTTATCCATTTTACACCCGGAATTAAATTGGAAAAAGGTATTGATTCTCTTGGACAGCAATATCGTAGCCTGGATGATATTTTAAAAAAGAATCAAAGTGATATTGTCATCGTTGGTAGGGATATTATGACTGCAACCGATCCCGTAGCTAAAGCTGCCCTTTATAGGGAAAAAGCATGGGGAACCTATCTCAGTAAAGATTTTCGATGAGATTTGAGAAGGTTTTTCTGCAGATTTTTTTAAGTGAGCGAGCCGACATACTTGAGAAAAGTAGACGGCGAGCGAGTCTAAAAAATCGGCCAAAAAGCGCTCAAAGATCGCGAAATAGATTTAGTGAGATAGGTTCAAATGCGAGCTATTAAGATATATATCATCCTTCTTAATTGGAATGGGAAGAAGGATACGCTGGAATGTCTTGCATCGCTAAAGAGAGTTCATTTTTCCTATTTTCAGCCTATTGTTGTCGATAATGGATCCACTGACGATTCTGTAAGCGCCATACGGAAAGCTTTTCCCAATGTTCCCATCATTGAAGCAAAAGAAAATCTTGGATTTGCAGCAGGCAACAATTTAGGAATTGAATGGGTCCTTACAAAAAAAGCGGAATGGATCCTTCTTCTCAATAATGACACGGTTGTAGATCCGGATCTTTTGCAAGGATTTATGGAGGCTGTAAAAAAACAGCCAAAGGCAAAAATTTTGGGCGCCAAAATCTACTGCTATGATGAGAAAAAGAAGATTGATCACCTTGGCGGATTTTGGAAAAAAGGTATTGCCGACTTTCGATCAGATGCGCAAAACCAAATGGATGACGGGATCTCTTTTGAAGAGATGAAAGAGGTCGATTATGTCTGTGGAGCTGCCCTTTTGATGCACCGGACAGTGCCTGAGACCATCGGCCTTTTGGAGCCAAACTTTTTTCTTTTTTGGGAAGAGAGCGACTTTTGCATGCGGGCAAAAAGGGTTGGATTTGAAATCTGGACAGCTCCCAAAGCAAAAGTTTGGCATAAAGTCTCCGCATCTTTTATTGGGGGAAAGCCCCATACCCATTATTTTTGGTGGCGCTCGAGGCTTCTTTGGATGGAAAGAAACCTCCCTTTTTCAGAAAGAAAACAAATCTATTCTAAAATTATTTTCCCTGAAATTTGGAAACATTTTCGATATTATCTTCTCAAATCCATTCAATATCAATTCAATCGCAAACAAATAACAAAACAAAAAGCGCTACGTTATAAAGCAGGCCTTTTTGGTGCAATTCATTATTGCATGGGCCGTTTTGGCAACTGCCCAACTTGGCTATTGCCTTCCTAGCATCTAGAATGGTATAAATAACCTAAGGGGCATTATCTCCATGATCAAACAGCTTTTCCGTTTATGTGCAGTATCCGTTTTATTTCTACTCGCCTCTTGTGAAACCAATCAGACGATTGTCAACAATATAACGGAAAGAGAAGCAAATGAAATTGTCGTTTATCTTGCATCAAAAGGAATCGAGGCCCAAAAAGTCATAGCTCCCACCACAGGCGCCGGCGCCGCCCCCTCTAATCAATACATGATCACTGTGGCAACAAACCGCTCTGTCGATGCGATGTCTATTTTGAATAAAGTGGGACTTCCAAGAAGACAAGGGACGACCCTTTTGGAGCTTTTTGCCAAATCAGGCCTTATGTCTTCTGCCATGGAAGAGACTGTCCGTTATCAAGCAGGGCTTGCAGAAGAGCTGAAAAATACGATCCGAAAAATCGATGGCGTACTCGACGCCGATGTCCAGATTTCCTTTCCGAGCTCGACTACAGCAGGGACCCCTCCTGCCCCGGGAACGCCCCAGCCAAAAATCACAGCAGCTGTGTACGTAAAACATCAAGGCATTTTGGAAGATCCAAATAGTCATATTGAGACAAAAATCAAAAGACTTGTATCAGGAAGCGTCAATGGGCTGAGCTTTGATGATGTTGCGGTCATTTCCGATCGCTCCCGCATTGCCGATATTACACTTACTCCTGAAGGAGAGCCAATTGGACCAAAAGCGATCCAAACTCATGTGAGCATTTGGGGCCTTGTGATGACCCAAAGTTCTATCACGAGATTCCGCATAATTTTCTTTGTTTTGATCATCCTTCTTTTATTATCGCTTGCCCTTTCAGGCTGGCTTGCCTACAAATGCTTCAAAATCCCATTTTTGAAAAGAAAAGAGCCGGAGTTACCCGAAATTCCACCCCCGGCCTAAGGTCTAATCCATGATGGAATCTAGCCTCTGGGTATTAAAAGTCATCTTAAGCAGATTCCCTGATTCAGAACGTGAGCAGTTGGAGCGCTTTCTATCCACAAAGGAGAAAGAAGAGCTGCAGAGTGTTGAAAAACCGGAAGTAGATATCGAAATTGAAGAGACCCCCCTTTTAGATCGCCTCCACTGGTCCTGGCTTCTTCCCGAAATGCAAAATCTATCTCAAAAAGAACAAAAGCTTTTTTTAGGAGCTTTTCCCCATGCTACAAGAGAAAATCTTTGCCGCGAATTGAACATCACATCCATTCCGAAAGATACAAATAAAATCGTAAAAGAATTTGTCCAACACTCCATATTGCAGCATCTTGCAACAGAAAAGCTTTTACCGGTCTATTGTCTTCCCCCAAATCCTATTTCAGATCTTTTGAAACTAGATAAACAAAAATTTGTTTCTTTGATCGACACACTAGCCCTTAGCGATCTCGCAGCGGAACTCAAGCAAATTGTAGAGACAAAAATCCTGAAAAAAATCTACAGTTTCTTTTCAGTTGAGGAGATGAAGTACTTGAAAAAAGCAGCTGCAAATTTTTCCCAGCAGAGCCGTCTTGATTTGAAAAAATGGGATGGGACTGAAAAATCGCTTCGCAACCTATTGCATAAAAGAGGCCTTGCAAAATTAGCGGTAGCCTTGCATTCTCAGCATCCCGACTTTATTTGGTATGTTTGCCATCAGCTCGATATTGGAAGAGGAAGCGCAGTGGAAAAAATTGCAGCGCAAACTTTTCCTCCCATGCAAAAGGATGATGCCATCCATCAAATTCAAGAGATTATTAAAGGACTTGCATGAAACTCTTCACTTTAATTTCCGGAAAAGAGATTCGGCTGGAGCCCGGGAAAAAAATCATTCCGGCAAAAGAATTTGCGACAGTCCATGATGCTGCAGAAATTGTTGAACTAGCCAAAGTTGAGGCAAAAGAGGCAAAAAAACAATCAGCAGAAGTTGCAAAGGAAGAAAAAAAGCAAGGATTTGATCAAGGCTTCTCTGAGGGATTAGAAGCTTTCAACAAGCATCTTTTTGCCCTCGATGAGGAGCTCAAAGAACTTCGAAAAGAGATCCAAAAAAAGATGCTCCCTTTAACCTTATCGGCAGCGAAAAAAGTCTTAGGAGAAGAATTAAGGCTCGATCCGGATCGAGTCGTTGATATCGTTTTGAATTCTTTAAAGCCGGTTACGCAGCATAAAAAAATCATTATCTACGTGAATAAAGATGATTACAACCGTTTAGAAAAATCAAAATCAAAGATTAAAAAGATCTTTGAACACTTACAAAGCCTCTCGATTCAAGAAAGAGATGATATTGAACCGGGCGGCTGCATTATCGAAACAGAAGCAGGCATTATCAACGCGCAGCTGGAAAATCAGTGGCGCGCCATGGAATCTGCCTTTCAATCTTTTATGGGCAAATGATGATCAAATACCTTCTTCTTATTTTCTTTGCTGCCTCCCCGCTCCTTGCTCAAAATGCTCCTGTTCAGACGCCTGCAGCAAAAGCAGTAAGCCAGGCAGTGCAGGCAGACCAGGGGGGAAATGTCAATCCCGCCCTGACCACAAAACTTGCCGTTTTAGCAGGGCTTTCCCTTTTGCCTTTTGCCATCATGCTCCTCACATCATTTATGAAAATCGTTGTGGTTTTGTCGATGTTTCGCCAAGCATTGGGAGTGCAGCAGACGCCGCCAAACCAGGTGCTCAATGGAGTTGCTCTTCTCATAACGATTTATGTGATGTTTCCAACGGGGCTTGCCATGTATCAGGCGGCTGAGGGAGCAATTCAAAGCGCAGGACCTGTCCCTGTCCTTTCAAGCCAAAGTGCGTTTTATGTAGTCAATATTGTAGATCAGGCAAAAGAGCCCCTTCGAAATTTTTTACAAAGAAACTGCGCTCAAAAACACATTTCGGGATTTTATCAGCTGGCATACCGCATTTTTCCTGAGCCTTACAAAAGTGAGCTCAAATCCAATGATTTCATTATCTTGATCCCATCCTTCATTACGAGCCAGCTTAAAAGCGCCTTTGAAATTGCCGTTTTGATCTATCTTCCCTTTTTTGTCATCGACATGGTCGTCTCCAATATCCTCCTGGCAATGGGTATGATGATGCTATCTCCTCTCACCATTGCTTTGCCGATCAAACTCCTCCTCCTTGTCATTGTTGATGGCTGGACTATTTTAATTCAGGGACTTGCAATGTCGTTTAGGTAAAACATGTTTCAAAATGAGATCTATCAGTTAAGTTATCAAGCTCTTCTTTTAATCCTGATTCTCTCAGGCCCTCCCATCATTATCAGCATGATTTTGGGTCTTCTTGTAGCTATTTTCCAAGCAGCAACCCAAATCCAAGAACAGACTTTATCATTTACCGTAAAACTCTTTGCAGTGATCTTTACTATCATCTTTTTGGGAGGGTGGCTGGGAGGACAGGTGATGCAGTTTACCACCACCATTTTCACTAATCTTCCTCGCTGGGCAGCAGCTTCGTGAATACCCTCAGCGCAACAGATAGCTATCTCAATATGCTCCTTTCCCTTCCCAACTTGGAGCCTACGACAGTCCTCTCTGTTTTTTTATTAACATTGGCAAGACTTCTTCCCATTGTTACTTTGGCCCCTTTTTTAGGCTCTCGCAATATGCCTGCAACCATGCGAATTGGATTTAGTTTGGCCCTCGTTGCAATCTTTCTTCCTCAAAATCTTTTAACTGTCCATGAAGAAATCCCTTTTAACGGTGCATTCATCGGATTCATGATTAAAGAACTTGTCATTGGTTTTGGGCTGGGATTTTTGGCCACAATTCCCTTTGTGATTGCCCAAATGGCAGGGAGCTTGATTGATTTTCAAAGAGGAGCATCGTCTCTTCAAGTATCAGATCCTACAACGCAAACGCAAACAGGCCCGGTGGGTCTTCTTTGTAATTTTGTTTTGATCGCCATTTTTTTTTCGGTGGGA
>CAZXLK010000078.1:0-7021 GCA_964641775.1 uncultured bacterium
AAAGAATTTTTAAAAAAATTTGAAGAAAGACGGAGACAAATCTGTAAAGTCGCCCTTTTGACCATTCCCCTTTTTCAACAATTTTTTGATTCTTTAAATAAAGGTGAGCTTCGATCTCGAGATGATCTCATCGAGCTATTTAAAAAAAAGCTCCCCTATCAAAACCCCCAAACCCAATTGCATATTTTTATCCGGTGGGGCTCTTACGGAAAGCTCTTTAAATATGATCCTAAATCTGGAAAATTCAACAAAATCTAAGGGCGGTAAATTCTTGAAACCTCTATAATTGAAAACTCATGAAAGTGATTAGCCTTCTAATACTTACCTGCTCTTTATTTGGATCGATCGTTGATGTTCAAAAACATGAATCGAATCAAAAAATCTTGGAAAAAATCTTAAAAGAAGAGCTTGCAACCCAAAGATCGGCTATAAGCGCCGAAAAATATCTCTTACTTAAAGTCCATGAAATTGCAAAAAAATTGGTGGAAAATGGATTTTCGGCTGATGCCTATTCTACTTCTCAAGAAATTGAATATGATGCTTTCCCACTTTGGGAAGGGAAGACGATTCCCGCTACTTTTTTTGTCTATGTCTGGCCCTCTCAAGAGGCTGCGCTCCAATTGAATCCAAACAGAGGCGCCTATGGCACAACCATCCATAGCCACCCGATCCCTTGCGCCCTTGCCGTCCTAGATGGCTCTCTCATCCAACAAAACTTTGAAAAAGTAGAGGCAAATCTAGCTCGTGCCATCGGCGAGGAAACCTTCAACCAGTTCGAAGGTCCTATCGACGATTTAAAAGAGCCCTTCATCCATCGCATTTACAGCAAAGCTTCCCCTGCCCTCTCCCTTCACATCTACGGACTCCCCACTGCTGAAAAAGTCTACAAATGTTTTGAAGAGAATTACCTCTCACATACGTTCAGGGAGGAGTAATGATCCACATCAACAAGTGTAGGAGTGGAGCACTTCGCAGATTTGGAAGCGATTGCCATCGGCATCAATCACTGTTTGCATTTTTACATGTCCCGGAACTTCGAGAACATCGCCTTCGCATTTTGCCCCTTTCTCAACCATTTCTTGCTTGGCTGCATCTAGGTTTTCGACGGTAAATGTTACGACGGCATTCTGCCCTTCTGCCATGTTATCTTGAGGGTTTACTTGAGCAATGCCCAAACGAGATCCCCCTTCATAGCCTTCGAGTTCTGCCCATCCATATTGCTCATTGAATTCCATAAGTTTAAGCCCCACTACCTCTGTGTAGTAAGCAATAGCTGCTTTCACATCTTTCACAACAATCCAGCTGAGAGCCTGTGAAAAAATCGTTACCTGCGCGCTTTTGCGAAATTTTTGGCCCTTTTTCCGCTTTAGCCTTCGACCAACTCTATTCGAGTTGGCCTCGGCTTGCATCGGAAAAATTGCAGAAAAATTTCATCAAAATCGCTTTGGTCCCAATTTTTTCACAGGCTCTGAGTCCAATATTTTTTACTTGCATAAAGTCTCCTGTTTTTTTGGGGCATAAATATAACAAAATATTGGAAGGATTGCCAGAAAAATCGGATCTCAATAAAGTTTTGTGCACCCCTATGTTAGGACTTATTCTCGCCCATTTGCTCTTGGCAACGTCTCCTCAGATGCAATATCGCATCTATGATGATACGACGGAGCAGCATGTGAAAGATTTTTACCTTGCAAACCATACCTATCAAACTCTGGATTTTGTCTTGCAAAAAGAAAAAGAATATCTCACATTAAGTCGCAAGAAAATGGGGATTTGGGATGCGATTGGTATTTTTGATTCGCTCATCGATGAGAGCGATCCCGATTTGGGCCTTCCTCAAAGATATCACCTCTTTCAAACAGCAGAAGCTTTAAGAAAAGATGGGCATCCTAGATGGCTTATCCTCGCCGGATTCATCCATGATTTGGGCAAGATCCTAACCTTTTTTGGAGAGCCTCAATGGGCAGTAGTTGGCGATACGTTTCCTGTCGGCTGCGCCTATTCCGACAAAGTGGTCTTTCCTCAATATTTCCAAGCCAACTCCGATTTTCAAGAGCCAATTTATCAAACAAAATCGGGGATTTACGAAGATGGATGTGGTTTAGACAAAGTCCACATGTCTTGGGGACATGACGAATACCTTTATCACGTTGTAAAAAATTATCTTCCCCCCGAAGCGCTCTATATTATCCGCTATCATTCCTTTTATGCAGCGCATCTGAGTGGCGCCTATCGGCATCTCATGAATGAATACGATCAAAAAATGCTTCCATGGCTTCAGCTCTTTTGCAAATACGATCTCTATTCCAAAACGGAAGAGAAACTCGATCTTGAATCACTGATGGCCTACTACGAAGATCTTGTCTCAGAATTTTTTCCACCCATCTTGGATTGGTGATACTAAAACTCGAAGTTGTAAAAAAGGTTTGTCTCTCCACCAATTGCAGCTCGACTTGCAATGGCATCGAGAGCCATCAAAGTAAAATCATACCAGGCATGTAAAGCAACACTTTCCTTTAAGGAATGGTTTTTATAAGTGAGCCATCCCATATAGGCTCCAATGGTTGTAATGAAGGGAATACTGAATGTATAGTAGCGAGTCCTTTCATCTTTTTTTAGATCCGTTGCATTGGGAATGTGAGCTGCTCCAAAGCAAAGAGAAGATAGAGTGATCGCTTGCCAGGGAGCCATTTTTTCACTAAAAGCTGTTTGCAAAAATCCTCGAAATAATGATTCTTCTCCGACAGCAACAGGAAAGGCTCGAAGCGGCTCAACATATTTTGTGTTGATGTTCATAGAAACAGAATGGGATAGATAGGTGACACCCGTCGCGAGAGCCAATGCACCCAAAAATCCCCCCCAAACTTCCGGTTTTTTTATCACTGACCATTGAAAAGGGGCAGCTGTTAGATTTTGCAAGTTTTCTCTTGGCATAGAAGCTGCCGTCTCGCCATTAAAAATCCTGGCATCCCGATAGGCTGCATAGATCGAATACATACTGATGGATTGCATCGCTGCAAAACTAGTTTTAAAAAGAGATTCGTCACTCCAAGCAGCACGAACGCAGGCGCCACCCACAAGAGTGCCCCCTAGAATTTGACTTGCCTTACGATAATCACCCAAGTAGTAATGGCCGGATCCGGGAATTAGAGCTGATAATGCCCCTGCTAAAACCGGACTTTTTGTTTTCTTTATTTCAAGAGGCACCTCTTTGAATTGTTCCTCTGTTGGAATTGTGATGGGCTGGGTAGTGATTGTTTCTGAAAAAGCCAATTCCCCTTCCAAATTCGCATCAGTTGAATCAATAAGAATTTCTTTATTTGTTTCTACAAATGGCTCTGTTAGAGGCTCTGCAGCGCAAAGAAAAAATGGGATACTCAGCAGGGCAAAAGATCGTTTTAGCATGAATTGACTCCGATTAAAAACAGTCGAATTTAGCATGTCAAAGCAAATATACACAAGGGTCTTAGCTCATTTCGAAGGGAAACTATTCCTGAATTTCCAAGTGCAAGCTATAACTTTTTCAGATAGCTCTTTTAAAGCTTGCCTGTTGTCTGCCATATTGCCATCTAATATCAACGCCCGCGGCCCTAAAAGTCCGAATAACTTTGTTTTCGTCCAGTAATTTTCGTATTGCTCTTTATATTTTAGTTCATATTGGTTAACTGTCTCTCCAAGTGATGTGCAGATATCACTATATTTATGGCATTTCTTTTCACTGATGCCGTTCTTGGCAATATCATCTTCATATTGATTCAACTGTTCTTCTAGCTTTCGTCCTTCCTCGCACAATCGGACTAATTCCTTCCCCTGGTACGATTGAAAAATCCACGTTGTTGGACATCCCATGATTTTCCCCCTTCCTATCTTATTTAAAGGAGTTAACATGATAAAGATTCCAAAAAAATTTTGCAAAGCAAATCAATAAAAAGCAGTTCAGGGAGATGCCTTATTTTTAAACAGTCATAAATGTCCAATAATAGAATAGCTATTTCTTCCAGGTATTGATCTGCATCTTTCTGACTTGTAAAAATCCGAAAGTCAAGATTCAGAACTTTTGACTGGAAGCGGCTGTTGTCTTCAGCTATGATGCTTTCTGAACTTTAGTCTTAGAAGGTAAGTCTATGTCCGATGGAGAAATCATTCTCTACACTAGCGAAGACGGACACGTCTCCATCCAGCTCACGGCGCAAGAGGGCACCGTTTGGCTGACTCAGGCGGAGATTGCAGATCTCTTTCAAACGACCAAACAAAACATCAGCCTGCATATCAAGAACATACTTTTAACTAATGAGCTTACAGAATCAGTAGTCAAGGATAACTTGACAACTGCTACTGATGGAAAACGTTATAAGACTAAGTTATACAACCTAAGTATGATTCTTGCGATTGGCTATAGAGTAGAATCACCCCGCGGTACTCAATTCCGCAGATGGGCAACAACTCATCTACAAGAGTACCTCATCAAGGGCTTTGTGATGGACGATGAACGCCTAAAAAAACCAGGAGGTAACGATTATTTCGACGAATGGTTAGAACGGATTCGTGAAATCCGAGCTTCAGAAAAGCGGTTCTATCAGAAAGTACGGGATCTTTATGCTACGGCAGTTGACTATGATTCTAAGAGTGAGCAAGCTCAATTATTTTTCAAAAAAGTACAAAACAAGATGCTGTGGGCTACAACAGGTAAGACAGCAGCTGAATTGATTGTTGAGAGGGCTGATCCAAAACTCCCCAACATGGGTCTCTCAAGTTGTGATGGAGGTCGAATACGACAAAAAGACACGAACATTGCTAAAAATTATCTCACTCAAATAGAACTTAAGGAGTTAAATCTAATCGTGGTCATGTATTTGGATTATGCAGAATTACAAGCAAAACGTCGAAAGACAATGACCATGAGACAATGGGAAGAAAAGCTCGATACATTCCTTACTTTTAATGAAAAAGACCTTCTCGATCACGCCGGTAAGATCTCAGCACAAGTTGCAGAAAGATTGGCTTTCGAGCGTTATTCCGAATTTAATCAAAAACGGCTTGAGAATGAAAGAGCACATGCAGATGAGGAAGACCTTGCCTTGCTTGAAGCTATCCGAGCTGAAATAGTTTTGGCGAAAAAACCAATCTAGAGCAATACAGTAGAGCAGAATCTCCTCCCTTTTAAGGAGGAGTTCTTCAATCTGGCTTCGCCAGTTCCGCTCGATTTCGTCGAAATTGAGTTCCCTTTACGAATGCGAATATCCTTGCAACGCTGCTCTAATTCCTGACATAGAATAAAATTACCATGAAAATCTTGCTTACAGGCGCTTCCGGCTATATTGGAAGCCATCTCCTCCCCTTTCTTCTTGAAGCAGGGCACCACGTTTTTGTACTCATTCGTAGAGGAAAAAACCTGCCTATTCCTTCAAAATTCAAAACTCAAGTCACTTTTCTACAAGCTGACCTTCTAGATAAATCATCGCTCCCAATATTGAGCGATCTTGACGCAGCTTATTATCTTGTACACTCGATGTCAGACGATCCAAAGCATTTCGGGGAGCTAGAAGAGAAATCTTGTTATAATTTCTTGTCTTTGGTTGAAAAAACCAAAGTCAAGCAGATCATCTATTTGAGCGGCCTGCATCAAGGAACTTCCCTTTCTGAACACTTCCGCTCTCGTCTGCATGTCGAAGAGCTCCTTAAGACCTCAACATCAAATATTACTATCATTAGGTCGAGCATCATTATCGGAAGAGAAAGCGCTTCATTTAAAATCATTCGCGATTTGGTCGAAAAGCTCCCTATTATGATCGCTCCTCGCTGGCTTAACACCCGCTGTCAACCCATTGCTGTATCTGACGTCTTATTCTATCTCATCGAAGTTCTCAATCAACCAAAAGCATTTAACAAAACATTGGAGATTGGAGGACCTGATATCAGAACCTTTAAGGAGATGCTGCTCACCTATGCAAAGCTGCGGGGTTTGAGACGATGGATTTTTACTATTCCCGTCCTAACTCCCCGCCTCTCCTCCTATTGGCTTTATTTTGTGACCAAAGTGAACTTTTCTCTTGCTTCCTCACTGGTAGAGAGTTTGAAAATAGAGTCCGTGGTTCAAGATCAGGAAATCCAACGTCTTTTTCCCCATGTTTGTTTGACTTATGAAGAAGCAATCAGACAAGCCATCACTATTGGATAGTTGCAGAAGGACTTTCTTCTATCTGACTGCTGTTAGAAGCAACAACCATTTCTATCATATCAAGCCAAACTTATTTTCAAATGTCTACCAAGCGCGCGAGCTGCTTTTGCAAATGTTCGTAATGTAGAAGGAGATTCAGGGTCTAAAATGCGATCAATAGCTGATCGGCTTGTTTCCATCCGTTCGGCAAGATCTGCTTTATCGATCCCTTGTTTCTTCATCTCTTTTTCCATTTGGAAAACAAAAATCCTCTTTGCTACAACCTCTTCGATTTCTTCTAAAATCTCCTCTTCTTTAAGAAAGTCGTCGAAATTAGAGCCAATATGCTTGTTCTTATTCATATCATCCACAGTGCCCTTGAAATTCTTGGCGAGATTTTACCAAATTTGGTCATTCGGACAAGAATAAATACATGGGTATATTAGCTTTTAATTTCTGGCTTCGCCAGTGCCGCGCGATTTCTTCGAAATCGGCGTCAGGGAGGCGGGGAAAGGGAACTCTCCCTTTCCCCCTCCCGGTTCGTCCTAAAGGACTCACCTGCTCCGCACGAAAAAGGTCAAACCCCTGACCTTTTTCGTGATTCCGCAACCCCTTTCCCACAGGCGTGCGCTTCGCCACGCCTTGGACGCCCTCTCGGTGAGCTGCGGTAGCAGCTCTACCTGCCGGGCCGGCGATCCTTTCCGGTTTTGCCCTTGGCAAAACATCGGAAAGGATTCGAGTCCGCCACGCGATGCACTCAAGTGCATCGCTCGCCCCCAAAACAAAAAGGCCCGACAAAGTCGGGCCAGTTTTGGGGGCGGGCGGACTCGAACCGCCGAAGACCGAAGTCGGGGGATTTACAGT
>CAZXLK010000079.1:0-6988 GCA_964641775.1 uncultured bacterium
CTGTTCAATTTTTTGGGATAGTAAGGCTGATTATGATTCTATTTTCATATTATGGGATACCGAATCGACGTCATCGAGATTTTCTAGCCATTCGATGAGGGCGATGTTTTGGTCAGCTTGTTCGTCAGAGACTTTCATGAGATTTTTGGGCACGTAGGTTATTTCCGCTTCTTCGATTTTAATGTCTGCTTTTTCGATGGCTTCTTTGACTTGGGAAAAGGAAGGGATGGGCGTTGTGATGACAAAGACTTCCTCTTCGGGCAGGAAATCTTCTGCGCCATTTTCACTTGCCAGGATAAAGAGCTGATCTTCTCCTATCTGATCTTTTGAGATCCGAATGACACCCTTTCTTTCAAAGTTGTAAGAAACACCGCCGGGAGTAGCAATTGTACCGCCACATTTGTTGATCGCAATTTGAATTTCAGAGGCCATTCGGTTTTTGTTATCTGTCATCACGTCTATGATAAGCCCAACTCCCCCGAAGCCGTAAAGCTCATAGGTCATCTCCATGTAATCTTGTGTGGTAGAAGAGGCTGCTTTCTTGATGTTTCTTTCAACGTTGTCATTCGGAATATTCGCATCTTTTGCTTTTTGAATGGCGCCTCGCAGCCTGCTATTCGATTTAGGGTCGGATCCCCCCTGCTTGACAGCTGTTATGATCTCTTTCATAACGCGGGTAAAGATTTTCCCCTTCTTCTTATCGGCCCGCTCTTTGCGATGCTTGATATTTGCCCACTTGCTATGCCCTGCCATTCTTTTTAAACCTTTTTTTTAAAAATTTAAGACTCTGTTTTTCCCATGCCTTGGCCTCCTCAAATTGAGGAAATTCTTTTTCTAAAAGATGAAACTCTTTGGTATGGCTATAAACAGCGCCATTTGCATCGATTCTAGGTGGACAAATGGCATGGCACATTTCATGAAACAAAATGAACTTCAAAAAGAATAGGGGAACTTCCCTGTCGTCCAAAATAGGGTTGATCCTGATTTGATTGCGCAGCCGATCGTACGATCCAAATGTCACGCATTTAAATGATCCCGGCCTGCAAACAGTAGACCAGCCAATGGAAACGTCCAATTTCGGAAAATGTTTTTCTTTGAGATCATCTCGAAGAGCTTCCAAATCATAGACTCTCCCCTTTGCATTGAGAGGATCCGGCTCAACTCTTTTTTTCGCAAAATACAAATTAGCCATTTGCCGCAAAATTTGACCGGCTCTCTTGTCCCCTTTCATCGCATAGCCTACAACTGCTTCTAAAACAGGACTTGGGGCTTTTGCAAAAAGTTTGTGCAACCGAAGATGGATTTTTCTCCTTTCTCTTCTGCAAGAAAAATAAGAGCTCCGATTTTCATGCCATGCCAAATTCAAAGGCACTGGAAAAAGCTGCATTAATTTTACTGAGGCAATTTCTTCAATATTATTATTCATAAAGACTTCTGCATTAAAATCTTATTTAAATAGGATCCGTCATCCTCTTTGACAAAGTTTTTTTCCATCCCATACGTTGTAAAGCCCATTCTTTCATAAAGCCGAATTGCCGGATTGCCCTCGTAGACTTCCAAGTGGACAAATTCCATGTTAAAGCGCTCTTTTGCCAAGACGAGAAGATCCTCTAAGAGTTTCGTACCAACCCCTTTTCCCCGTTTTGCCTCGTCGACAATGATGGCAAATAGGGATTGATGGGCCAGCTTTTTATAGGGCTGAAGATAAAGGGTTGCAATCCCGCAAGGAACACCATCCCAAAGAGCAGTCAAAACTGCATTGTACTTGGAATAGCTTAACCAAATTCTGGCGGCATCTTCAATTTCTCTTAAATTGGCAAGAGGAAACCATTTCAAAACACCCGGCTGAAGGAGCCAATCAATCAAACATTTCTGATCTCCCTCTTCTGCAAGTCGAATCGTGATCATTTAAAAAAATGCTCCATCAAAACCCGCGCCCTTACTTGGCCCTCCAAATGGACAAAATTTTCTTGCCGCGCAAACACCTCAAACTCCATTTTTTGCAAAAGGGGAAGTAGTGGGCCCGGATCAAAAACCTCTGCATGGATGCTTTCCAATCGAAATCTCGTTTTTGCAAGATGCATTAAATTTCTTACCATCGATGTCCCAATCCCCTTTCTTCGATGATTTGGATCCACCATGAGATAAAACGATGCATGATGGGAAACTTTTTTATAAGGCATTAAAAATAAAGTTCCGACCGCACATGGCGCATTTCCCAAAACCCCGGTTAAGCTTGCTTTAAATTTGGAAAAACCAATCCAATTTTTCAAGGCCTCATCCTTTTCCTCCACTCCAAATGGAAAATCATCGCAAGCTTTTTTTGGAGAAAACCACCCGATCATAGACTCTAAATCGCCCTCATCTGAATAGCGGATATCAAAATCAGCTGGCAATTTCATCCAAATTCCTTCAAAAATGCATTCACAAAAATCTCGAGTTCTCCATCCATAACCGCTTCAATATTTCCAACTTCCACCTTCGTCCTTGTATCTTTTACAAGAGTATAGGGCTGAAACACATAATTTCGGATCTGGCTTCCCCATTCAATTTTCTTTTTTTCTCCGCCAAGATTCTTCATTTGCTCTTCTCGTTCCAATACTTGCTTTTCATAAAGTTTTGATTTGAGCATTTTCAGACAGGTTTCTCTATTTTGAATTTGACTTCTTTCGCTTTGGCATGAGACGACAATTCCCGATGGAATATGGGTCATCCTGACAGCAGAGTCGGTTTTATTGACGTGCTGGCCCCCTGCTCCTGATGCCCGAAAAGTATCGACTTTGATGTCTTCTTGGCGAACATCTACTTGAACATCTTCGATAATAGGCGTTACGTCTACAGAACAAAAACTGGTATGCCTTTTTGCGTTGGCATCAAAAGGAGAGATCCGAACAAGGCGGTGAACCCCTTTTTCCGATTTGCAATACCCATAACCAAATGGCCCGGCAAATCGAAAGGTGATGTTTTTAATCCCCGCAACATCACCGTCTAGCCGATCGACAACTTCGACCGTCCACCCTTTTTTCTGGGCATAGCGCTGATACATTCTCGAAAGCATCGCCGCCCAATCGCAAGACTCGGTCCCACCGGCGCCGGCATTGATCTCAAGATAGCAGTCTTTATTGTCGAGCTCGCCGCCGAGCATCTTTCGTACTTCGAGATCTGATAGCCTCTTTTCGATCTCTTCCAAACTGTTAAATAATTCTTGAACAAGATCGGAATCACCAATCGATTCGGCCTCAGGCAAAAGCTCCTTGACATCCTCAAACTTCCCCTTCAGCTCTCTATAGGGAATAGTCCAAAGTTTCAGGCTATTGCACTCATCAATAATCTTTTTTGCCCCATCAGCATCATCCCAAAACTCCGGGGCAGCCATTCTTTCTTCTAATCTGCGGACTTCTTCTTCTTTGACCGCTAGGTCAAAGATACCTCCACATGGCTTCTAATCTTTCGGATATCCCCGTCAATCTCTCTTGCATCTCAAATTGCATACTAACGCTCCATAGAAAACCCCCATTGTACCCAAAAACTCATTATTTAGGATAGAGGCCTGTAGAGATTTTTTTTCTTTGCATTAAATGAACCCGTTCTTTAGGATTCTTCCATGATTTTTTGGATTTCTGTCCACGACTAAGTCCATTGAATGAAAATAATTAAGTTTAGGAGGTTTTCATATGTCCGCAATATCACAACACGTAACATCCGCCGCATCATGGGTCGCACATCAAGCTGGAACTATCAGCAATTTCGCCCTAGCAGGAGTTGAGAAAGTAGGAAACGTTGCACTTGATGTGCTCAAGTTTCTTGGCACAGCCCTTGCAGCAGGTTTTAACGGCGTACAAGGCTTGGGAAAACAAGCATTGCAATTCGTAGCAGCCCATCCACAAGGAACATCGATCGGTCTCGGTCTCGCAGTTCTCGTAGGAAGCGCAGCTTTAGTTTGCAAGGCGCTCCATAATCGGCCAGCGCCTGTTGTTGGACAACAAGATGAAGCACAAGCTAATCAAGATCCAAACGCAGCAGCACTGTAATTTTTTAGGGCGGTTATTCTTTAGCCGCCCTTACTCCCTTTTTTTCATCCCAATGATACGTCCAAAAAGGGGCTTCGTTTCCTAATTTTTCTTCTTTGAAAACAATCTGTCCATTGCACTCTTCTGCCCTCATGCGGATCCCATCCGGAACATTGATCTGAAAACTCCCTTTGAAAGTGACATTTTCCGCTACAAATTCTGAAAATCCGCAAAGTCTCACTTCCATAGTCTCAAACCGCTGAAATTCATTTTTCCAAAACGGCCGGCTTTTCATCCAATCCACTCCCCGATTTTCCACTTTGACATTTTTTAAAATGCATCTACCCGTTTGGTTAGAATATTTGAGAATTACCCCTTCTACATGGCCTAAGATTTGTTCTGCTTTCACCAAAAGACTTCCCTCTATCTGTAGATTTTCTATTTGGACATCGGCAATGTCCAGCTGCATCTCCGACCCTAATCCAAGACTTCCCCCTGCAATTTTTTGAGCAATGAGATGGTAAAAAGGACCTAGAGCAGGATGATAGAGAAAAACCGTATCAGGCCCTTTTTCCAAATAGGCCTCAAGAGATCGAATGGGAGGCAAATGAAAAGCGCATGGACCTTTGAGAAGTTTTCTTGCCGATTGCAGCTGCACATAAAAACACTCTTCAGGAGTTTCCCGTAAAGAGCCTCCGGGAATGTAGGCTTTTTTCGCAGTTGCAATCGTTTTATGGCGATGATTGTATGTGACAAACGTTTTTGTAGGCTTTGTTTTCTCCACAAAAACATCAGCGATGTTTTGCATGGTCGACTCAAGTCTTGCCATCGCCCCTTGTCTTGCATTTTTGAGATTGATAAGAAGTCCGGGAAATGGACAAATGTTCACCGCCTTTTCAATCTCTTTCAAATCGGCAAATAAGATATTTGTATTCGATGAAAACTGCGAATAGGGAGCGCCCTCTTTGAGCGGCTTATCTTCAATGCCAAATGTTTCAAAATCGCAGTATTCAATGTTGGTTAATGAAACATCGCCATTTTTTTTCTCAATGACAACATTGACCCCTTCTGCAGCTTGCAAAAGGCGAGAACAGGAAGCAAATCCAAATGCGCCATTTGTTTTGATTCCAAATCCTAAAAATGCCAAAAGTCCATAATCGAGCCCGGCTATTGGATTATTGATTTGCCGAATCAAGGCCTTTTTGCATGATCTTTTTTTTAGCCACTTAAATATCCCCATATCTCTTGCAAGCTTCCAGATTGCGCCATGGCCTCCCGGCTTGAGAAGAGGGGAAAATCTCCCTAAAAGATACCAATTTCCTTTTTGGTCGACTGCAGGAACAAGAGGCTGCTTAAATAACCGATACGACTCTTCATGTCTTCCAAACCATTTCTTCTCTTTGCAAATTGCTATTACATGAGCATGGTTCTCTTTTTCATCAGATGTCATAATGGCAATCGGAGTGTCGATCTGAGTCCCAAAAAGCTTGTAATAGAGAAATTCTCTTGCTTGCAAATCCCGAATCAAATGCTCGAAAAGCGTTCTACCTGCAAATTGCAACTTTGCTGCAGGGAGCTCTCCCCCCGTTTCAACATCTACCAGATGCAGTCTGTCAGCGGCCCCTGCAAGAGGATACATCTCTGCCAATTCGGGCATTTTTTTCAGTCCCACGTAAATGGCCTCTCTTACTGCATCGGATTCTTCAGAAATATCGATAAAATCAGGGGCATGAAATGCCGCAATATCTGATCTGGTCTCTTTTGTTGTCTTTGTCAAAAATTGAAGGATTTTCGTTTGATACCCGATAATCCCCCCAATTTCTTTATAAAAAGAATCCACTGCCATTACTTTATGCAAAAGTTCAAGAAGCGGCTTTTTTTCAATTGGGCCGGATCCTAAAAGCCGATCCATTTGACCAATTGCAATCAATTCACCCGCTGCAATTTGCGTCTCAATCGGCATTTCAGATAAAAAGCGGGAAAGTCGAGGATTTTTTTGCAAATAGCTTTGAACAGACTCTACCTGATTCAAAAGAGTCAGCTTGTCTTTGGGTGACGCTCTTTTTTTCAGCTCATCGTTTAACTGTTCTAAAGGCTGTTGCATATGCTCTTAAAAAATTTGCCACGTAGACCTAAAAATAACAAGAAGACAGATAGATTTAAGAATTTTAAAGACTTAAGAGCCACTGCTAAAGTGCACATCATTTCTTTATTCGAAATTTTTTGCGATTTTTTTTGACTATTAACCCTCAAGAACGATAAAAGGTTAGTTTATGTATACCTAAATCCGAGCCTTTTTAAAGGAGAGCAAAACATGGCAACGAAACAAAAAAATTCAAAGTTTATGCAGCCAATGAAACCAAGCAAAGATTTGGCAGCAGTAGTAGGTGATGGGCCAATGCCTAGAACTGAAGTGACAAAAAAACTTTGGGCTTATATCAAAAAACACAACTTGCAAGACAAGAAAAATAGGAGAAACATCAATCCTGATGATAACCTCCAAAAAATCTTTGGCGGGAAAAAAGCAGTAAACATGTTTGAAATGACAAAGCTCGTCAACAAGCATCTTTCCTAAGATCTATTTTTCTGTTAAAATCCCGGGTATTTTACACCCGGGATCACTTTGTTACATAAAAATTTTATTAGGCGCTACAAACTAACGATTTCTTACGATGGAACAAATTATTCAGGCTGGCAAGTGCAGCCAAATGGGATTGCGATTCAGCCTCTCATTCAAAAAGCGCTCTCTACCATTCTTCGAGCTCCAATAACACTTACCGGCTCCGGAAGAACTGATGCAGGCGTCCATGCCCATGGCCAAACTGCCCATTTCGACGGCCCCGAGGATCTTAAACTCTGCCGCCATCTTGCATCTCTCAATGCCCTTCTCCCTTTTGATATCCGGATTTTACAAATCGATCCGGTAATCCCCGATTTTCACGCTAGATACTCTGCAGCCTCGAAAATCTACCACTACC
>CAZXLK010000080.1:0-6781 GCA_964641775.1 uncultured bacterium
CTAATGAGGGCCCCGACTTGGAACTTGTTCCAAGGACATGAGGTGGAAAATTTTCTATCAAGCCAATTGCACAAACCTTGTAGCAAAAAGTATTGGCTTGAAGAGAAAATTTTTCACCGAATGCATTTTTGCGATTAGCAAAAAGTAGGGGCCCTCTGGGGGGTATGGGGGCATCCCCCAAATCCTGCATATCTTTAGCTGCTTTAGCAGCGTTATCCTTAGCTCATCGCTTGCGATGAGCGTTATCCTGTTACCTTGTTGTGAGCTCCCAGACTTTTGCAAATACCTCACGGGTATTGTTGGCACGGTTATTGCATCAAATATTGGTAGAGAACCAGGAGGATGCAATGAAACATAAAGATCTCTTGAAAAAGCTTGCCAAGTTAGAGACGGTAAATGATCAGTTGTCGGCAGAGCTCAATTACTTAGAGAAGCTGACTCGGGCGCTTGGCTTTGCAGAAGGGCTGAAAACTTTAAAAACTGCAGCTCTCGATATGTTGGAAGCAGAACAAAAAAAGGGATTTAGGTCAGAAGATGAAGCAAATCCTCCTCAGTAAAGCTAAACTCATCTCCCTGATCAAGCACTCTTTGAGATGCTTCGCTTTTTTCTTTTTTAAGTTGAAGCATCTTTTCTTCAATCGAATGAGCTGTAATATAGCGCTTTGCAATTACAGCTTTTGTTTGTCCAATCCGATGGGCTCGATCAATCGCCTGATTTTCAACGGCATCATTCCACCAAGGATCTAAGATCAGAACATAATCGGCAGCCGTCAAATTAAGCCCAACCCCTCCGGCTTTAAGGCTAAGTAAGAAAAGGGAAATATTTGGGTTTTCTTGAAACTCTTTCACCCTTTCTGCCCGATCCTTTGCTGCAACCGATCCATCCAAATAGAGATAGGGCCACTTAAGCTCTTGTTCTACTAGTTTGAGCATCGACGTAAACTGGCTGTAGATCAAAACTTTTCTTCTCTCAGCCATCGCCTCTTCCAAATCGACAAGAAGTCTTTCAATCTTAGCTCCTTGGCTCTTTTCTCCCAAAAGCCTGGGATCTGTAGCAATTTGTCTAAGTCTTAAGATCGCCTCCAAAATCCCCATCCGATCCAGCTCGGGCAATCCACTTTGAACTTTTTGAAGATAAGAATCATAAAGGACCCTTTGCTCTTCTTCCATGTCTATAAAAGAAATTTGTTCGAATTTTTCAGGAAGATCGAGCTCATCTTTTTTCCTTCTTAAAATGAAGGGTTTAAGTTCCTTAACACCCGGCATCAAGAAATGAAATTGTGCATGCAGCTCTTCAATTCTGTTTTCTATCGGAGTTCCACTTAAACAAATCCTAAATCTGCTCTTCAATTGGCACGCTGCCTGAGCGGTTTGGGTAGTTCTTGTTTTAATGGCATTTGATTCATCCAAGACAACTGCTTCCCATTCCATGTCAGGGATTCCAAGGCGAAGTCTTGCATAAGAGACGATGATAAATTGAGTTCTTATTTCTCCTCCAAGATACACATCTACAGTAGCCTCCGGCAAAAATCTCTTGATCTCGGATTGCCAGTTGTACAAAAGTGATGCCGGCGCAACAATGAGAACCGGCAAATTTGTCCTCAAACAGGAAAAAAATGCCAGGACCTGGACGGTTTTTCCAAGCCCCATTTCATCTGCCAAAAGACCCGAAAAGCCATTAACATATAAAAACATCAGCCAATTCAGCCCTTTTTGCTGATGGGCAAGAAGCTCGCCATGAAAGTTCGAGTCCAAATTTATCTGTTTGATTTCTCTTGTTTTAAGTCCAAGAACTAGCTCAAAAAGAGAATCTTTCCACTTCACATTTTCCACATCCAAAAATGGAATTAATTGAGCAGCCTCTTTAGTCCCTTCGCCATCTATAAGTTTAATTTTTTTTCGATCTATAAGACCTATAGTCGATGAATCCAGCTCCACCCACATCCTACTCTTTTGACATGCTTCAAAAGGGATTTCTTTTTCTTTGAAATGGATTTTTCCTCGGATTGAGATCTCTTGATTAACTTCCCCTATCTCCCACTCATCTTTGGTTTGGGGATAGAGTTTTTTCCCAAAAAGAAAGATATCCCAGCCAACTTGAAGAAGAAGCTCTAAAGCATTGTAAACATTATCGCTTGGACAAAAATAGTTGGAATTGCCCACTGTTTTTCGAACAAAACCTACTTCCAATAGATCTTTTTCCCATTCCACCGTTTCCAGATTGGCAAAACACCCTGTCCCATCTGTTAAAATTAACCGGGGATTTTCTTGAATCCATTCAACCTCAACTTCATCCAATCTTGGACGATCTCTTTTCAAAACGGACGTGAATGGAAAAGCAATTTTTTGCCAAATGGCCCATGTTGGGAAAACTTTTTCGCAAGACTTGAGCTCAATCTCATTACCAAGATAAACAATTACCTGCCAAAAAAGATCCCCTTTGGCTTTCCATTTCAATCTAGCCGGATTTTCCCAATCAATCTGAAGAGATGTTCTTTTTGTTTTCGCAAGTGCACCCATCACCGCATGGATCTCAGCTATTGGAACATCAATTTCAGAGAAAGAAATACTCTCGATGTCTCTACTAAATTTAGCTTTGATTTTTCGAAAAAGCACAAGGACATCTTTGTCCTCCTCTTTTGCCTGTTTGCAAAGAGTATCCCAATAGAGAACTCTTCGAGGCGATCCCATCTCCTCGATTTTGATGCGCAGGGTCTCTTTAACAGTGATTACGTATTGCAGCACATCTTTCTAAAAGGTTTTGCGCTTTCTTTATAGGGGCGGACCCGCCCATTTTGACACGAATCGGAGCAGCACCCCTTATGTTCATGCAAACAATCGAGGCAGCAAAAAAAGAGGTTGTTGCAATCCATATTGGCGCAGTTGTAATAGACATCTCTTGAAACTCCGCAATACAAGCACTCTGCAATTGCCTCCCCTTTTTCATCCAAAGAAACAACCAAACGATCATCAAAAACAAAAAGTTTTCCTTTCCAATGCAAAGAGCCCTCTTCCAATCCATATTGGATCACTCCGCCCTTTAGCTGATAGACCTTTTCAAACCCTTCTTGCTTCAATACAGCAGAATAAAATTCACACCGGATCCCCCCTGTGCAATACATCATCACCGGAGTCGTTTTCGGATCGTGCGTCTCTTTTAGTTTTTTTGCATAGGAAGGAAACTGCCGAAACTCTTCGAGTAAAGGAAGCTCTGCGCCATCAAAATGACCTGCTTTCCACTCATAGTCATTGCGAACATCTAAAAGAAGGGTCTCTTCTGTCCTATTTTCGAGCATCTTTTTCCAGACTTCGGGAGTGACATGCTCTCCTCTTTTCGAAAAATCAACCTCGGCATCTAAAGCAACGAGCTGCTTGCGGTATTTGACGGTCATTTTTGGAAAGGCGTGCTCTTTTACCGGATGGATTTTAAAGGCCACATCGGCAAACCGGGGGTCCGATTTCAGCCATTCGATATATTCTTTTGCATGGTCTACAGAGCCGCTTGCCTGGCCATTGATCCCCTGCTCGGAGATATAGATCCTTCCTAAAAAGTCCCGTGTTTTAAAAAATTCTTTATGTCGATCTACCTCAAGATGGGGATCTGTAATGGGGACAATTGCGTAATAAGCCAACACCGAATAGTGCATAGAACAAAAATTCTAACTGAAATTCAGCTCCCTAGCAAGGTTTAAAAAATTTTCTACACTTGTTGAAAAAACCTCTTTTCCGCTATAGTCTCATGCTTTACTTCGGAGAAACAATGGCTCGTTATAGAGGTCCTAAAAATCGTATCGCTCGTAGGTTTGCTGCCAACATTTTTGGCAAAGCCCGCAACCCGCTGCTTCACAAACAAAACCCACCTGGTATGCACGGTGCTAAACGGAAGAAAAAATCAGATTTCGGGCATCAGCTCGATGAGCGGCAAAAACTCAAAGCCGTCTATGGCATGGTTAGCTACAAGCAACTCGTTAATGCCTACAAAAAGGCAGTTGCCGCAAAAGGAAATACTGCAAAACTTTTTCTTGAGCAGCTTGAGTGCCGCCTAGACAACGTTGTCTATCGGCTTCGCCTTGCCCCATCCATTTTTGCTGCCCAGCAGCTTGTGACCCATGGCCACGTCCAAGTCGATGGCAAAAAGGTCGACCGTAGATCCTTTCAGGTCCGCCCGGGAATGGTCGTTTCGGTCAAACCGGCATCGCGCCAAATGAAGCTTGTCCTTCATGCCCAAGATCAGGTCAACCGCGATATTCCTGAATATTTTTCTCTTGGAGAGGACAAATTTTCCGGCTCACTTCTCTCTTCACCCGAACTCGACCAAGTACCGCTTCCTCTTCCGATCAACGTTCCTTTAGTCTGCGAATTCATCTCCCACAGCACCTAAATATTTTGCCACTGAACTTAGCTTCAGTGGCGAAGCTATCAAGAACGCAATTACAAAGATGCTGCTCAACCCAAAAAATTGGCTGATTTGAATAGTTGGCTCTCTTGGAAAAGGCTCAAGAAGAAAACCCACTCCCCCCGTCAAAAGGGCGGCAAAAGCTCCTGCAAAGGTGAGTTTTGCAGCGTATTTCCCTAAGCCTTCCAAGGTATTTCTCGGATACAAGAGAAAAAAGTTCAGCCAGGCTCCTGCCGATGTTGCCAAAGCAATGCTGAGCGGCCCTAAATGCAGCGCAAAAACAAATAGCCCATTGAGCAAAATATTCAATCCAACTGAAATCAAAGAAGCCATGGATGTAGTTCGATACCGTTTTTTGGCAAAAGAGCCTACGGCAAAAATCAAAACAAAGCTTGCCGGAACAAGGCCAATTGCATAGCCCCAAAGACAAATAAGGGTTTGCATAAGATCTGCCTCTGTAAAATGGCCCCTTCCAAATAAAAGATTTAAGCCCACTGCCCCTAGTGCAAAAAGGGCAAAAAAACAAGGGATGATGAGGCCGGCAGTCTTTTTGGTGATTTCATTTAATAGCCTTCGGTAATTTTCCAAATCGCCTCCTTGCACCGCCCTTGCTAGCGGGGGCAAAAGGGCAGAGCTTACGGCAATTCCAAATAAGCTAAGAGGAAGCTGCTGCACCCGAATTGCATACCAAAGATAGGTTGGCCCCGAAGCGTCGGCGATGCGGGCAAAAATCGCATCGAGCGCGCTATTGATCTGCATGGCGCCAACTCCCAAAATTCCAAGCCCCATGGCAGCTGTCATTTTTTTCCATTCGGCAGAAAATAGAGTGGGGCGAAATTTTTGAAATCCCTTGAGTTCTTTTCTCACTTTAAATGTGGTGGAAAGCCACTGCGCAAAAAAAGCCAAAGTGATTCCAACGCTCAAAAACTTAATCGCATCTTGAATCTCAAATCGATGGGAGAGAAGGGCGAAAAAAATCCAAACTCCATTAAATATTACCGGTGCTACTGCCGGGGCAAAATATCTTTTTTGGCATTGCAAAAGGGCTCCATTTAAAGCAGAAAGACAGATGAAAATCAGCCCGGGCGCCATCCACATGGCAAGTTTGACAATTTCTTGCCACCCTTGAGATAAGAAATGCAAACTCATCCAAAAAAGAGCTTCTATTGCAATAACTACAGCGAAAAGCCCGATGCAAAGAGAATAGGCAGAGTCGCGGTAAAATCGAAAAGCCGCCAACTCATTTTCTCCTCTTAAACTCTCAAAATGGGGAACAAAGCCCGATTGGAGATTTCCTTCTCCAAAAAGACGCCTGAGCAAACTGGCAAGCCGATAGGCAACCATAAAGGCTCCGATTTCTGGAGAAACTCCAAAGAAAAAAGCCATTGTCATATCGCGAAAAAGGCCGCTGAATCTACTCAACATGGTACCGGCAAAAAAATGTTTTGCCGATCTTAAGACTGCTCTTGCTGTATCCATTGTAAGAATCTACTAAGATACATTATTATTGATGGCATGACGAGACAAATTTGGCTAGGGGCCCACACTTCCGCATCGGGCGGCTCTTTCAATGCCCTTTATGAAGGGCGGGAAATCGGCGCTACTACAATCCAGCTGTTTACAAGCAATCAAAAGCAATGGACTGGACGAAAAATTACAGATGAAGAAGTATCTCTTTGGGAAAAAGCATTAGATGAAACGGGCATTCGAAAAGTAATGAGCCATGATAGTTATCTCATCAATCTCGGCTCTCCCAATCCTGAAATATTAACTAAAAGTAGAGTCGCATTTCGGGAAGAAATTGAAAGGTGCCATCTTTTAAAAATCCCTTATCTCAATTTTCATCCAGGGGCTGCAACCGATGGCAATGTGGAAAAATGCCTGGAAACGATCATCGTAAGCCTCATTGAATTGGCTCCTCTTTTAGAAAAAGGAAATACCCGCATTCTGATGGAAACAACAGCAGGTCAAGGAACTACCGTCGGCCATAAGTTCGAGCACCTGGCTACCATCGTGAGCCATCTACACGATAAAATCCCCATCGGCATTTGTATCGATACGTGCCACATTTTTGTCGCAGGCTACGATATCCGCACGCATGTTGGATGGGACAATGTTCTAGAAGAATTTGACCGCACAATTGGCCTACACCATCTTCATGCCTTTCATATGAATGATTCTCTAAGAGATTTTGGCTCCAGAGTCGATCGGCATGCAGGAATTGGCGAGGGAAAAATTGGCCTCGATTCTTTTTGCTATTTGATGAAATCGCCCAAAACGCGCGATTTGCCAAAATATTTGGAAACGCCGCATGGCACAGCGGCCTGGAAAAAAGAAATTGCAGAGCTTCGAGCATGTTAAAAAGAACAAAAATCAAAGAGATTC
>CAZXLK010000081.1:0-6577 GCA_964641775.1 uncultured bacterium
CCAAAATGTCTAAATCGTTAAAAAATGCCATTTTCCTTGCAGACGATCCCGACACCGTCGCCAAAAAAGTGAAAGGAATGTACACCGATCCCAATCACCTCAAAGTGGAAGATCCCGGCAAAGTCGAAGGCAATCCCGTCTTTACCTACCTCGATGCCTTCGGAACCGATAAACAAAAAATCGCTGAGCTCAAAGCCCATTACCAAAAAGGGGGCCTTGGCGACTCTATCGTAAAAAAATACCTCCTCGATGTCCTTCAAGCCTTTCTCGATCCCATCCGTAAGAAAAGAGAGCAGCTTGCCAAAGATCCAGGTCATCTCATGAGTCTTTTAAAGAAGGGAACCGAAGCTGCAAATGAGGAAGCAAATAAAACCCTCGCATTAGTGCGCAAGGCCATGCACCTAGATTATTAAATTCGGGCACAGGCAAGGGGTCCCCAAAGATGCATCATCTTTGGGGTAGAGAGGCACGGGCACAGGCACGGGAGAGTGAATAATGAAATAGGATAGAAAAAAGAACATGATGAATTAGGATATGCTTGATACGCATGATAGGAATAAGAAGAAGTATTTTTTTTATCATGCAAATCATGCATATCTTTTCCATCATGTTTCCTTGTCAATACAAGAGTCGTTGTGTGAATATTGGTTTAAATCAGCTGCTCTTTTTTCTTATCCTGTTCATCTTGTTCAGTTTTCGAAGTGAGAACATGACTATTTTAACGTGCATGTTAAAATAGTCGTGACCAAAATAACATCCATGTTAAAATAGTCATATATGTTAAAAAGGGCCTTAGACGAGCTTTTAGAAGAGCATTTGGCAGACTATCGCCAAATGATTTTCCTTACAGGCCCTCGCCAAGTTGGTAAAACGACAACAAGTCTTGAGTTATCCACTGAAAGACCGGACCATTATTATTTCAACTGGGATAATGATGATCACCGTGCGCTTATTCTCGAAGGTCCCAATGCAATTGCCTTTTATGCAAATCTTGATGTTCTTCGAAAAACTTTACCTGTGATTGTTTTTGATGAAATTCACAAATATCGGTACTGGAAAAGGTTTCTAAAAGGCTTTTTTGATACCTATGAAAAAAAATGCAGGATCATTGTCACAGGAAGTGCTCGATTAGATGTCTATAAGAGAGGTGGGGATAGTTTGATGGGAAGATATTTTCTCTATCACTTGCATCCACTTTCTGTAAGAGAAATTATTGATCCCAGATTGCCAAAAGGTGAAATTCAGAAACCCAAAGAAATTCGGCCGGTCCATTTCAAAGCACTTCTGAATTTTGGGGGATTTCCTGAACCTTATCTAAAAAGAAAAAATGGTTTTTTTAATCATTGGAAAAGGCTTCGGATAGAACAGCTTTTTCGGGAAGATCTTCGTGATTTAAGCCAAGTGCAAGAGCTGGGCCAAATACAACTCTTGGCCGAAATCTTAACAGAAGAAGCCACTCATTCTTTAAATCATTCTATGCTTGCCTCAAAAATCAAAGTATCTACTCCAACCCTTCTTCGATGGATGTCTCTTTTAAAGAATCTTTATTTTTGCTTTTCCATTCAGCCCTGGTCTAAAAACTTAAGTCGTTCCTTAATCAAAGAACCTAAAATCTATCTTTGGAATTGGGCGCTCATCGACGATCCGGGATCTCGCCTGGAAAATCTTGTCGCTTCCCATCTCTACAAAGCTGTTCAATTTTGGACAGATCGGGGCTTAGGGGACTATGGCCTTTATTACCTTCGAGACAAAGAAAAAAGAGAGGTTGATTTTCTTGTAACAAAAAACCGAAAACCCTGGTTTTTAGTGGAAGCAAAAGCTACAGGCAATAAGGGAATTTCCCGATGGCTCTACTATTTCCAAGAAAAACTGGGTGCACCCCACGCCTTTCAAATTGGGTTTGACTTACCCTTCGTTAATAGAAATTGTTTTGAATTTAAAGAGCCGATCATCGTTCCGGCAAAGACATTCTTATCGCAACTCGTATAAAAAAACACCGGAGAGCTCTTGCGGCCTAAAACAGATTCCTTAAGGATGCTGCCTTCCGGCTCTGGCCTGGTTCAGATTGCTTAATCCGCAAGTTCCCCGGTGAAAGACAAAGTTTAGCAAAACGAGGGGATAAAAGCAAAATCATAGTAAAGATTTTAATATTAATCCCTCTGCGGGTCTCTGCGATCTTTGCGCCTCTGCGGTAAAAATTGAATTCCAGCTTTTAAATCCTTAAGCGGAGTTAAAAGATTTACCGCAGAGACGCAGAGGACGCAAAGTACCGCAGAGGAAAAAATTTTGCCGAAGGCAAAAAAATCTTCTCTCAGTGTCCCCAGTCAAGCTCCGTGGTTAAATATCTAATTCACATTGGGGCGGAGCCAATAGGGGTGGGAGAGGTCCTTTTCATAACGGCCGGATTGGGGGTTATAGATTTTGACAGGATCTAGGTTTTCACCGTAGAGGCGCTGCAGGTATTCTTTGGTTTTGTTGGGGACGAAGACTTCGATGCCATCGAAGGTTGCTTTTTTTAAAGGGAAAACGGTGGAGAAGGGGGCGGGGACGGTGAAAGGGCGCTCCCGATCTTTAAACCACTCCGGGAAAAAGATTGATTCATCAAGAGAAAAAATGCTTGAGATCTCTTTTTTTTCGGGATCGACTTTGAAGCAAAAAATATCGATCAGAGCACGGCTTTTTTTGTCATAAATTTTGAAAAATGTATTGGGAAAACATCTTCCCGACCAGTCTTGGACCTGATATTTTTTTGGGTCCAATGCATTGAGGGCCCGACGGACATTTTCAAAATCGACAGCGAGCACTCCCAGATCAATATCCTCATCCCAAGGGATGATCCCTCCATATCGATACGTTCCAAGGCATGTTCCGCAATCAACCCACCAAGGAATTTTTGCCTTCGTTAAAAGAGAGGCAATTTCTTTCAAAGCAATTTTTGCATCTTTTAAAACATTTTGATCTTCGGGCCGGCGCTCAAAGCCTTGGGGTATGAAAACCTCAGCTAAATCTTCGATATGAATTCCCCAGTCATTATAAAGATGGAAATTGGATTCGATAGCAGTGTTTTTTTGAGCAGCAAAAAGCTCGGCATGCTTTCTGCGCGTTGTTTGAGATAAAAATCCCAACCCTTTGCAAATGCTTCCAAGAATCAAACTCGGAGGGGCAAGACTAAAACTTGCTGTTGTCCTGACCCAAAAATCTTGGCCGTAGCTAAACTTTTGCTCAAAAACCCAAGAGCCATCTTTGGGAATGGCACTCTTTGCTGCAAGTAGATAATGGCACGGTGTGAGAAGGATATTTCCCAGTTTTTCCAGCCCTTCTGCATCAGTTCTTGCCACCCCCAGAAAAAGATCGGATGTAAGAAGATGATAGGAAGAAACTGTAGGCAAAAAAAGTACAGTAAGAGTCTGGATGAAATTTTCCCAAAATCGATGCATGTTATTTAGTTTAGCGCACTTTTAGTAAATCATGCCAGCTTGTCGTGAATTTGGGAGAAACCCGGGTAGGCTCTGTTTTCCACTTTGGCCCTATACCTTCTGCTGCAAAAAAGAGAGCCGGCTTATCGTAAAGGTTATTGATTTTGTCGATGAGCTGCATTACTTTTTGTTTTTTTTCACCTGTCCTCTCTTGGGAAAAAAGATCCAAAGGACGGGAATCGGTATCGCAAAAATCCCCAAGTAAAACCCCCGCTTTTTTATATTCCTTGCCTTGAGCAAAAATGCGGGCGAGCCCCTCTTTTGCATAGGAGATGAGATCGGGAGTATAAGAGGTTGGAATTGGGATTTGGATATGGCAAGACCTTGCATAATAGGGCTCTTTAAATGGACTTGTTGCAATAAAGACGGATAAAAAACCTGCCAAACTTGTCTGATCCCTGAGTTTTTCCGCGGCTCTTGTTGCAAAAGAAGAGACGGCTTCTTCCAGATCCGTTTGAGTTAAAACCGCCTCTCGAAAAGAGCGGGAAGAGATAATGCTTTTTTTCTTCTCTTCGATCTCACTTAAGGGGATGGTTGAGACGCCCCTTAGCTCAAGCACAGTCCGATAGCCACTCACTCCTAAAATTTTTTGGATTTTATGATCCTCGGCATGGATCAGCTGGCCGGCAGTATAGATCCCATTTTTATAAAGCCTTGCAGCAAGGCCACTTCCAATTCCCCAAATATCTTCCAGGGGAGTCTTTTCTAAGGTCTTTTCCGGCTCATCTAAAACAAAAACGCCTTGCCCTTTTTTTGCGATTTTATTAGCCAGCTTTGCAAGTGTTTTGGTGGCGCCAATCCCAATTGAGACGGGAATTCCTGTCCATTTTTTCACAGTATTTCGCATGCCGGTGGCAACTTGTTCTAAATCGGGTTTTTTCTCTAATTCAAAAAACGCCTCATCGATCGAATAAATTTCCATGTCTTGAGAAAAAGATTCCAAAGTTTGCATGACCCTTTGCGACATGTCGGCGTATAGAGCAAAATTGGAAGAGAGCATGTTGATCTCGCCCCGTTTTTCTTCGGGTTTAAAAAGATAAGCAGGATCTCCCATTTTTACACCCGCCTCTTTTGCTTTTTGCGAACGGGCGATAACGCATCCATCATTATTTGACAAAATCAGAAGGGGTTTTTTCTTGAGACTCGGATTGAAAACCTCTTCGCAAGAAGCGTAAAAGTTATTGCAATCAACGAGGGCAAAGCACCGAATGGATGACATAGGTCACAACACCCCACACTTGAAAATCAGAAAGCGGCTCGACAGGAATCGAGGGAAAAAGAGGATTGTCCGGCTCGAGCAGGATTTTGCCGGAAGAGATCCGGATCCTTTTTACCGTAAAGGCCCCATCAATGCAGGCAATGACGATTTGTCCATTGAGAGGTTCTAGCGAGCGGTCGACGATCAAAATATCTCCCCGATGCATTCCGGAGCCAATCATCGAATCGCCATCGACCCGAACAAAAAATGTGGCTGCCGGATGCTGGATCAAATGCTCATTGAGATCGAGCCTCTCTTCCATAAAGTCATCGGCAGGGGAAGGAAAACCCGCCTTGATTTGCGTAGCAAATAAGGGAAGAGGACAGGAGCTATTCAGATCAGGCTTGAAAAATTTAAGCATGGATCAATCTTGCCACTGATACAAAGAATTTGCAATGCAAAGTGGATAATAGACGTCGGTAAAGGCTTTTTTAAATAGATCATCATGCAGATAAACAATCTCTCTTTCCTCAAACCGATGGGTTTTGGATGGAGGAATATAGATGCCGACTTGACTCATCTCCGCCTCGAGAAAAGGGTCATTGAATTCAGCTCTTCCATTTAAAAATTCTACCACTACAAATCCTGTTTCTTCATTAACAAGTTTTTCGCTGTAAATAGTTGTAAAAAGTGATAATGTTAACAGAATCTTTATCATATATATCTGTAATTACAGATTTACAGATATAAATAAAATTGTCAAATAACCGTTCAGGTTCACGGGTCTTTAAAAGCCCCACGATTTTTCCCATGGTTTATAGGGTGGAGTCGTATCGGGGATTGGGGACGAAGGAGGATCACTATCATAAAGTCGATTTCCTTCATGATCTACAACCCAACCTTGAGCAAGAGGTTCGGGAAAAGATAGATAGTCTCCCACTTTGTGATCAAAATAGATCATGCCCCGAGTTTGCGCCTTTTGTACAAACTCCTCAGCATGTACATGCGTCCTCTCATGACTCCAATAGGAAGTTTCAAGCACTTTCGTGCTTTTTTTAGAAAGCGTTTCACTAACTGTTGGGATTTTTTCATGCTCAGAAATAAAAAGAACATCGCTTAGTGGGGTATTCTTGTCCACCATCTTCTTCACAGATTTTTCAATATTTTTTTTGCCAATATCGGTCATATATGGCGCTATCAGGTAAACTTTTGGACGCGCTATTTTCAGATTATCAAATAATTTAAATACTTCTGTAATTTTTTCAGACATCTGTTCACCGCTATAAATAGCATCGTCAAACAAAACAACATACTGAGGCTTATATTCTGATAATTTCTGCTCCACTTCTTCAGTTGGATCAGAAGGCCAATGAAAGATACGATTAGAGTCCTGGGGTAATTCCTTTTTAAGTACACCCGATTCAGAGGCAAGTTGATAAACCCATAAATTACTTTTCCTTTTATGAACAGAAACAACTGATTGCTTTCCGAAATCGGGTATTGTTTCTATTTCCTTTTGAAAAGAAATCATGGTTTTATTCAGATTTTTTTCGAATTCTTCCTGAGAAACATGGATCACCTTTTCAGATAGTTCTTTCACAGCTTTTCTCATTTCAGGAGGATGGGCTTCAATCCACACATCTCTCATTGCTGGATCCATTGCATTGCTTTTCTTTGGTCTTACTGTTTTTGCTTGCGGGTCTACCGCTTCTACTTCCATTTTTAATGGTGGAAAAGCGACCTTTGCGACCTTATCCAATTGATTCAGAGCACCCTGAAGCTCAGATGGAGTAGATGAGCTTTTTGAGAGATTGGTTACCCTTTCTTTCAGTGATTTTAACTCTTTGCGGGATTCATTAGACAGAGGTTCCAATTGTTCCTGAAGTCTTTGAGTAAGATTGTT
>CAZXLK010000082.1:0-6301 GCA_964641775.1 uncultured bacterium
GGGCGTCGGGTGGGATCGGGCAAGAGTGGCTAGCTTTTAGAGATCAATTAGTTGCACTGGGATTTGAACCTCTTATTAAAGCCTGTGAAAAATCAAATGCTTCGGCCCCTCCTAATGTTAAATATTTGCCCTATTTCATTAATTCTGGAGACTCGAAAGTAGATTCGCTTGGTAATTCCCCTTTAGCTAGTTCCATTTTTTCTAGAACAAGCGCTTGCTATACTTCTGAATTATTAAATTCCAATTACGTAAAAGAGATATATAACGAAAGCGCGGAACCCATTTACACGCAGGAGAGGACTAGCCTTGATGCTTTATTATCAAAAGCGCCAAGAAAAGTGAATTTTCTTAAATCGGATACAGATGGTTTTGATTACCAAGTCCTCCATGGTGCTCAAAAGCTCCTGAGTGATCCAGATCTTTTGGGGGTATTTGTCGAGTGTCAGTATCATGGCGAATTGGATCCCGAAGTGAATGTTTTTAGAAATATTGACCGTTTTCTTGTTGAAAAAGGGTTTTCTTTATTTGATCTGGCAGTAAATCGTTATTCTATGAGAACCCTGCCTACGAAATTTTTCTATTCTATCCCAGCTCAAACTAGGACTGGACGAGCTCTGTGGGGTGACGCTTTATATTTAAGAGATTATGCTGTTGATAAAAATCCTTCAGTGAAAGATATCCAACTTTTAAAACTTGCTTGCATTCAAGAAATATTCGGACTCTATGATTGTGCCGCTGAACTGCTGTGCATGCATAAGGACCGTTTTTCTTCTCTTGGTATTGACATTGATCTTTGTCTTGACTTTCTTACTCTTGAGGTAGGTATTTTTTCCACTTATGCTCAACATCATGCTTCTTTCAAATCCAACCCTGCGGGTTTTTACCCTAGCGCGATGGGCTGTTTGCAAAAAGGCTTAGTGTTGAGAAAAAAAGATTTAATAAATAAATTAAAACAGAAATTTCTTTCTTTTCTTAGGAATAAATAAGACCTAAATGGACCAATTTCATTTAACTGTTGTTGCCACATCCAGAAATGATGACCATGCTTAATAGCTTGTAAAGAAAGACAGGTAAAATCAACTAATCCTCCAACAAAACAGCCTTTGTATTTTGACCCAAATCTATGAGCCGCATTCTGAATGATTTTGATACTAATGAGTTTGATACATGGACACTAGAGCTGTTAACACACTCTCCTAGAATGTTCTTTGTTTTTTTCTGAATTTACGTTATTTTTATCAATCCAAACAAAATAAATCATGAATAATAACGAAATTCGCTGGTTCTATCCCTGTGTCGGTGAAACAGAAAAACTAGCCGCTCGTGCCGTTACGCAAAAATGGATATTTCACATGAAGTTGCTGGAAAATCTATTAATGAGCATGAAAATTCCAAAATCGTTCATTATCAAGCTAAGAATTTTAATAAATTATCCAAAACGGGTCTTTAGCTACGCGCCAAAAGCTACTTTCGATTCTTTTGAAAAAAATTTCGTAAAGCAAGCAAGGAAATGGGCTAAAAAAACCCCACCATTTTACAGCAACGGCCAAGATTGGGGCTTAGCTAAGGAAAGTTTAATTGAAACTCAATTAGAACTATGACATTGATTAATCCAACCACGACATATTTTATTTCCGTAGCTTTAGTGAGCATCGATTGGGATGTTGTTGATCTTGTAGAATCGACCCCAGAATTTAAAGTTTTTGGATTCTTCGATCCTTCTACTGAATATACGAAGGAAGATATCCCCTATCTAGGAAATGATGATTCTTGGGCACGTGTCAAAAATAAGTATCCATTCTTGAAAATCATTCTAGCGATAGACGCACCAGCGCTGAAAGCGCGCTTATTCAATCATTATGAAGAATCGCTAATTACAATAGTTTCCCCGCATGCCTACGTATCTAAACGAGCTTCACTCAATATTGGATCCATCATCCAAAGAGGAGTGACCATAATGCCAAATACATGCATTGGAAAAGCGTGTAAACTCAATGTGCATGCAACCGTGCATCATGATGTAAAAATCGGTGATTTTTGCACCATTGCTCCGGGAGCGTTGGTTCTTGGAAGAGTTCTTATTGAAGAAGAAGTTTATGTGGGAGCAGGGGCTATTATCCGACAACGTTGTAAAATAGGAAAAGGAGCGGTCATTGGCGCTGGCGCTGTGGTCGTGAATGATGTCCCCGCTGGCATTACTGTTGTCGGAATACCTGCAAAGCCACTAATTAAATTTTCTAAGCTTAAACAAATATAGGATCGAATTGCATGATTAGTTTTTTAAAGCATTTAAAGAGATTGGTTCGCCGTCTATTTTTATCTCATCTAGGAGTTGAACCAGGTCGAATGCGAGTCAAACAAGGGCCTGCCTTTTGGAATGGCAGACAACTATGCTTTTGCAAGGAAAAACAATTAGTTAGAGCTGTCAATCAATCCAGTCTATATATTCAAGATCTGACTGTCTTTTTTAAACCCGTTCATCCAAGTTGTCATGGACATGCATTACTTGATGGCTGTTTTACTCTTTACAAAATATTACAAGAACATCAACTTCTTAAAAATAAATCAGTTATCCTTTTTTTAGTAGCGGGTGATACAGAACAAAAAACAAAATCATTTCAGAATATTTTGGAAATAATAAAAACTATTTTTCATTTTAAGAAAGTAATAGTTACAAATCTGAAAGCGGCCACAGATGAATACTCAGTTTATTTTGAAAATATAATTTATAACAACTGGGATGATTATGGTTTTTTTTCGGCTTATCGTGAATCGTTTCAATACATGTACAAATTAAGAGAATATGGATTACGGGAAAATATCATTTTTAAGAATGAATCTCATTCACGCAATATTGTGAATGATTTTGTTGATTTTTTCTGCAAAGGATATGCGATCAATCCTTTGGATTGGCCCATAAAACCAAATCGAATGATTCTTACCTCTAGAAAGAACAATAGGAAGATCTTAAATTTAAATGAGTTGGAAGCTGCGCTCAAAGAAGAGGGGTACGATATTGTAACAATCGATTTTGCATCTTTATCCATAAAGGAACAAATTATCGAAGTCCTTCAATCAGAATATTTCGTAGGTACCTATGGCTCAAACTTAACGAATGCGCTCTTCCTACAACCATCAGCAAAACTGGTCGTTTTATGGCCCAAGCATGGGAAGTTTTTCATCTCTCGTACATGGGACATCATCTATAGCGCATTTCTATCCAAGGGTAACATGACTTTAATTGAATATGATAAACCTGACTATGATCAAAGAGACGAATATACCGATACCGCCCCCTATCCCGCTGATTGGTTTATCAAAGAAGGTAATGTACTGAAATTAAATCCAAAAATTACACTTACTGATATAGTGAAAAGACCTCATCCTTTGCTCTATCATTTGATGATGGTGAATGTTTATATTGATCCCAAGGATTTAATTAAGGTGTTACAGTCTGAAAAATGGAAGAACTCCTCCGTAAGAACGGAGGAGCTTCTCCTCAGTTGATGGGTCGCTGCTTCGCGCTCCATTATAATATAGCTCGGCTGACTCGCCCCTGTTTCGCTTATCAAAGCGCCACTGGCGCTTTGATAAGCCTTCAACAGAGGAGCGAGATCGCACTCGAGCAGACTGGTCAAGCACGCGAATGTTTAGTAACAAAGTTCTTGTAGCTACTTTTACAATATTTCTCTAACCCTAAGCCAATCATATAAATTCCAAAAACTATTGAGATGCTGACCATTCCTAAAACATATCGTCTACTAGGAAACACTAATATGCCGGGAAGAGCATAAAAGCAAGCAGCGCCCAAAAAAGGGAGCAGATCTATTATAGAGCGTTTGACAAAGAAAGAATATAACAGTCCAAAATTTGCATATATACTTACCATCACGCATAGGACTATAGCTTTTACAGCAACAGTTTTTAAAATAAACAAAGGGTCTTTTTTAATGATCGAGAAAACCTGATTTTTTAAAATTTGATCATATTCATCTGAACAATAAACTACATTCGGATTTACTATTTTTGCAGCTTTATCTGCAATAATATCATCATTAGCTTCTACATGTTTGTTGCTTAAATATGTTAATCCGAGATATACAGAATGCCATGTTGGATGCTTGCTTGTAATTTCTTTATAAGCAAATTGCTGATTTAAAAACCTATCGCGGTTTGTTTTTAATAAGTCAAAGTGAAGATAGGGTAGAAAAGTAAAAAAGAGCAAAATGAGAGCGCAAGCAACTTTTTGAAGTTTTAATAAATTTCTGTTTAAAAAAATCCACAACAATACAAACAAAAAAGCACCTCCACCAGAATAGATACGGATAAAATTACAATAACCAATAATGATACCACTAAGTCCTAAACACGCGATAAGAAATAAATTAAATTTTGGTAATTTATGATATAATAAAATGAATAGGGGTATTATTGCAGAAACAGCAAAATGACCTGCGATATAAACATCTTGAAATTGATGCATAAAATTGGCAAAAAAATCTGTGCTAAAATGGCAAAAAAACGAGAGTACCAATTTATAAAGATGTAAAAAAAAGAACATATCCCAATGATTAGTCCAATCACTACTAGCCCGGTAACTAACGCATTGACCCCACTCTCAACAGAAAGACCAAAAGTTCTTATGATCCATGGAACAAAATAATAGATCCCCGTATCATCCGCAAAGCCTGCATCACGATAGAGAATACCATTAATTGCATCTAAATTAGGATCCTTTGCAATTAAAGGAATACCGGTGTCAGTAAACCCGTTTACAGTTTTCTGAAGTTCTTCATTTCTACATCCCATGGTTTCCATTTTTACCTCTTAAATCGTCTGCACTTTTTGATTCAGTGAAATCGTAGAATATTTTTCTAACCCTAAACCAATCGCATAGATTGCAAAGAGGATTGCAATACTATTCATTCCTAACATATAACGGTTATCTGGCATCACAAGAATACATGGAAGAGCATAGAAACAGATCACTGCGAAAAAAGGAATGAGCTGTCTAAACGCTGGGATGACAAAGAAAGAAAATAATAATCCAAAATTTGCATGTTTCCATATCTCGCGCCTTAAAGCTTTTGTTTTAGCGCGAATTGTTTTAAGAATAAAAAAGGGATCTTCTTTGGCTATTTTTAAAACTTCGCCTTTTAAAATTTTATCATATTCTTTTGAACAATAAACGACGTTTGGATCCACTGCTTTTGCTACTTTATATGCAATGAGATCATCGTTATAAGTGACCACATATTTTTTGTTTAAATAAGATAATCCCAGATAAATGGAATGCCAGATAGGATGTTTATCTGAGAGTTGTTGAAAAGAAAGTTGCCGGTCAACTAAAAATTCTCTGCAGTTCTTTTCTAAATGGGCAAAATGCAAGTAAGGAAGTAAAGCGAAAATCGTTACGATGAAAAGACAGCCTGCTTTTTCAAATTTAAATAACTGCTTATTTAATAATGTCCACAATAATATAAACAACAACACCCCTGTTCCTGAATGAAGTCTAATCAAATTACAGTAACCTGCAACAAGCCCAGTGCATCCTAATAAAAAGGCCATAAATAAATTCAATCCACTTGATCTATATGTCATCAAAATAAAAAGGGGTATGATTGCTGAGATGGCAAAGTGGCTGGCAATGTAAACATCTTGGTAAGGAGATGCAAATTCCGCAAGCAGGAGCTCTCCCAAAACAATAAACAGACGTGAAAACCAACTTTTAAAAATAAGAAAAAAGCAGACAATTCCTATCGTCAGCCCGATCGCTATAAGCGAGCAATGGAAAAAATAGATTGCACTATCAATCGATAAGCCAAAAGCTTTTGCAATTTTGGGAACAAAATAATAGATTCCAATATCATCGGCATATCCAGCAAAATTATAACTCTCTTGATATTTGGAGAGTAAAGGAAGCCCCGTCGTATTGAGCCCATCAAGCGTCCTTTCCAATTCTACACGCCTACAATCCATGATATCCATTTAAAACCTCATTTTTTGAAAACCCATATTCGAGACGCAAGATAAGCTGTTCCAGTATAGACCCCTGCTGCAAGAAATTGGCTGAAATAGGGGTTAAAGTTGAAGTGAAGCAAAACATGAAGAGTGAGAAGATTTAAGCTATAACCGCATATAAAAGTAAAAAAGAACTTAAGTATTTCTGGGAAATGTTTTGCGCCAGAACGAAAAACGAAGCTTTTATTTAAAAAAAATGAAATGGGTAAACCTATTGCATAACTAAGGGCATTGCTGAGATGAGGATTCATCCCTAGAAACATAAAGGAAAAAATAAGGG
>CAZXLK010000083.1:0-6287 GCA_964641775.1 uncultured bacterium
AGCCGGTTTGGTTTTTCGGAAATCGACCATATGCAAATAAGTATAGGCGATTTGCAAAAAACCACACCGGCAAAGAAAGCGCGGATTTGGGCCCGAATGGAGTTATGCAACGGTCTCAAGAATAAGGACCCTTCACATGGCACAAGGGCTTGGAAACGATATCATTGAAATCGATAGGATGAGAGCGAGCATTGAGAGGCATGGACTCCATTTTCTGAACCGCCTCTTTTCCCAAAAAGAGCAAGATTACTGCTATAAATTCCAAGATCCCGCTCCCCACTTTACGGGAAAGTTTGCTGCAAAAGAAGCAGTTGCCAAAGCCCTTGGCGTTGGATTTGGCGCAAGTCTCTCCTGGCGAGATCTTGAAATCTTAAACGATGACAATGGTAAGCCTAAGGTCTATTTCAATGAAGCTGCCATGCAGCGCTTCCAAAACCCCCGTATCCTCATTTCCGTCTCCCATTGCACAAGCTACGCCGTCGCCGTCGCCATCTGGGAATAAAAAAAAAGAAAACCGATACCGTTACCGTGAGCTACTTGAAAAAGTTCGCTCGTTTTTTTTCAACGCAAAGACGCAAAGACGCAAAGAAACGCAGAGGGGTCATATGATCCCGGCCTCCACTATTTGCTAGCGCAAATAGTTTAGCCCTTCAAAAAATTTTTTTGTTCAAGCCTTCGGCTCGAAAAAAAATTTTCCTTCGGGCTCCTGAGCTTTCAGCTCAGTGGAGGCCTAAGAGGGCCCCGTTTCTTGAACTTTAGTTCAGGAAGACATGAGGGGGAAAATTTTCACCAACCGAAGGTTGAAGGGAAAATTTTTCACCGAATGCCTTTTGAGAAGCAAAAGCGGGGCCCTCTGGCTAGCGAGCATCCTCTGCGTTTCTTTGCGCCTTTGCGTCTTTGCGTTGAAAAAAAACGAGCGAACTTTTGCATCAAAAAATTCATCTAAGATTTAATAATTTTAAATAGGTTTCAGCGATTGGAAAAGGCTCCGGTTTTTGCGGTGTTCTTTGAGAGCTAAGTTGAGATAAGATTTTGGTGGCAAGAACTTTGCCAAGCTGCACTCCTTCTTGATCGAAGGAATTGATATTCCATAGGAAGCCTTGGAGGGCCACTTTATGTTCGTAGAAAGCCAAAAGAGCGCCAAGGGTATGGGGATCTAGCCTCTCTGCCATGAGAATGCGGCTAGGCCTATTGCCGGCAAATTGTTTATTGGGGTTTTGATTTTTTTGACCGACGGCTAAAGCAATCGATTGGGCAAAAAGATTGGAAAGGAGCTTTTCTTGAGATGTTGTATGCTGGATTTCTAAATCATTAGGAAGCTGGCTCTTTTTAAAACCAATAAACTCTAAAGGAACAATATCCGTCCCTTGGTGAATCAGTTGATAAAAAGAATGTTGCCCATTCGTTCCAGGTTCTCCCCAAATCACAGGCCCCGTTGCAAAATCGACGATTTTGCCTTCTTTTACGATGTGTTTTCCATTGGATTCCATATCGAGCTGCTGTAAATGGGCAGGGAAACGGAGAAGGGCCTGCGAATAGGGGATAATAGCAACTGTTGGAAGATGGAGTAAATTGCGGTTCCAAATGCCTAAAAGAGCAGACAATAGCGGTAAATTTTCTCTTGCAGGAGCGCTTTTTGCATGAACATCCATTGCATGGGCCCCTTTTAAAATCTCATAGAAGCCATTGATTCCAAGTAAAAAACTTAAAGCAACAGCTCCTACCATGGAAGTTGCCGAATATCTTCCTCCAACAAAATCCCACATGTAAAAGCTAGCCAAATAGCGCGATGGATCATCCATCGGGCTTTTTTCACCTGTGACCGCAACAAAATGCTCTTTCGGATTGAGCCCCATTTTTTGATAGCGAACCCGGACCAATTCTTCATTGGTGAGAGTCTCTAAAGTAGTCCCCGATTTCGATACCACGACAAAAAGAGTCTTTTTCAAATCCAGGCCACTCAAAACCCCATTTGCATCATCAGGGTCGACATTGGAAATAAAATGAACCTTGCGGCCCGGCTTTTTAAAAGCCTGTGCGGCAATGCAAAGAGCCCTTGGCCCCAAATCCGAGCCGCCAATGCCAATCTGAACTAAATCGCTAAACTTCTCTCCATGCTTTTCTAAAAAGCCCTCAAGCTTCTTTAATTCCCTTCCCGCCTTTTCAGCCGCCGCAGCCGCCGTAGGCGCCGTCTCTTTTTCTCCAAATTGATCCCGCATTGCCGTATGCAAAACAGCCCTATTTTCACTCTCATACCCCTCAATACCGTTCATCACCTCGCCGGCCTGCATCCTCTTCATTTTTCCCAAAGCATCCATCTCATCTGCCAAGGCAAACAAATCATCCAAAATCCCATCCGACACCCTTTCCGTCCCATAAAAAAGCTGAAATCCAACGCCTTGCAGCACCATCTTCCTCACCCTCTCAGGGGTAAGCTCTTTCGTTAAATCAACAGGTTTTTGTCTTTCTAGTTTTTGAAACGATTTACTTTGAGAAAACATGATCCAACTCTTTTTTGGATCATGTCAAAAATAAAGACTATTTAGCAAGTCATTGCCAATAAGGATCCGCATTCACCTTTGCCAGGCGGCCTGCAATAACATCGCGGTAGCAAACTTTGGGTGGCTCCCGTCTATCTCTACGCTCATTTAAATCACTATAGTTCTGTTTCACAATGATTTCTTCCTCAGAAAGATCGTAGGTTCTAATTTCTGCTTTTTTAGAGAATGTAACCTCTCTATCTTTTTTTTCTTCCGAAACGGGCAAACCACCTGCAAATCTTAAATGTTGTTTTATAAGAGGTTTTGGTGGGGCTTTGGTCAGGTCGCTTAAAAAAACTGCTTCCAAGCTGCTACAGTCTTCTTCTCGCTTCTGTTTACACTCTACAAGCCATATTGTATCTTCGATTGGATTCTTCGATTGCAAATCCACTGTTTTTTGCGTAATTTCTTCAATTTCATTTAGTAATGAGAGATTAAATTGATTGATTTCATCATGCAAGTGATTGCGCTTTTTCTCTATGGAGGCGTAAATTTGGGCAGAGATCAAGCCTATTGATGCGCATCCGGCAGCCCCGATTGCTACAGCGATCCATACAGGAAACGAAATAGTCGCAAGATAGAGAACTCCAAGCCCGAGCAAGACCGCTAAAGCAATAGTTGTAACTTTCCAATCAGACTTTTTACCTTCGATACTAGCTTCTTTATTTTGAAAATAATTAATAATTCTCTGGTTTGAATCAGAAATTTGCATAATTTTTCCCCTTTAATTTATGATATTATAACATCAAATAATTATTTTATCAATGTAAGCCTATCTCGATAATGGAAAGGGTTCTTGGCAGAAATTGTGATAATGGGATAATCTTTTAATCTTTGGCTTTACGGGGCATAGCGCAGTTTGGCTAGCGCGACTGGTTTGGGACCAGTAGGCCGGGGGTTCAAATCCCTCTGCCCCGAATCCCGATAATCTCTCCTCCTGCAGCCCGAAACCCCATGATTTTCCGCTGGCCTTGAGAAGTTACAGCTTCCTCGAGGACATAAATTCGATCTACCCCACCCCAAAGCTCCGTTAAAAAACTCTCCTCTATGATCCTATAAGGCTCAGTGATAGTACTTAAAAAATCATCCAATTTGGCCAAAATTTGCCCGCTGCAAAGAGACTCCGGGGGCATGCAAATGGCGAGTGGGGCCTCAGGCTCTTCCGGCAGGACATGGAAATGCTCAAAACGCTCTTTGGATAGAAGCTGGCGGGTTTCGGCAATAGTGCCACATCCCTGGGTGTTAAAATCAAGAGTCAAAGAGAGCTCATCGGGAAGGGCATGGGAGAGCATTTGAAAATAGTGAGAAAAGGCATCAGCTGCAAAAAGACGGAATAGATGCGCCTCTTTAGCTGAGGGGCGCTCTTTTTTCCAATTTTGCCAATTCTCCTCTTGTTTTTCTGTCCAAAGAAAATGGGAGGCAAAATCCAAAGATCCCCGATAAAGGATGGCCCCTTTGGTCCTTTCAGCATATAGAGGCCAAAGCTCTTTGGTAAAATGAGAAAGAGCAAGCTTTAAAGCTGAAAAAGTAAGCTGATCATCCGTTGGAAAATAGGGGCTATTTAGTCCTAAATCAAATTCCCAGACAATCTCCCCCTCAGGGCAAATAGGCTTCCAATTGAGATCGTCGATTGTTTTACAAGGAAGGACAATGTTCATATTCATACTGCATCAAATAAATATCTCTTCCCCTTTTTTTCCAAAGATCAGAAAAAAAGGAAGGGCCATAATCGGGAGGGTTTAAAGAATTGACAAGAGCCTCCCAATTTGGGGACTTTGATAGCGCCTCTTGCATCTCTTCTTTATAAGCGAAATCATCCGTTACAAAAGTAACTACTCCCCTATCCAATAAAACTTCTGCCATATCTTGTAAAAATGGCTCTTGAGTTAAGCGATGTTTTGCATGGCGCCGTTTGGGCCAGGGATCCGGGAAATTAATAAAGATTTTTGAAATGCTTTTTTTAGGAATATAGTAGCGAGTTAAAATTCTCGCATCGCCGCATAAAATATACAAATTGGCAAGCTTTTCCCGATGCAATCGTTTCCAAGTTTTACGGCATCTGTCAAACCGAAGATCAAGAGCAACCCAATTATTTTCCGGATGCTCTTTTGCCTTTTCACAAATCCATTGTCCATTGCCGCTGCAATATTCTAGATAAACAGGGTTGTCATTGCCAAAAAGGGTGTCCCAAGATACAGGATGCCACGCCTCATGTTTGTCGTAAGGATTGGGGACATAAAGCAAATGGTCTAATAAACAGGGGCGCCTTTCTTCCCAACAAAAAGGAATTTTTAATACAGGGGCATTCATGAGGCTATATTATATCTCTTGCATCAATGTTTGGCGAGTTGATAGATTGATAAAACAGGGGTTTTTACGATGAGATATTTGTTTGTCCTTTTACCTTTTGCAATTTGGGCAGATGGCGCATCCGCCATACCGCATGAGCTCATGGATTTAAAAAAAATATTCGCATCCTCGCCGATCATTTATGGGGCTTTAGGGCTTATGTCCATTGCCTCAATGGCAATTTGGCTCTATACCCTTGCGACATTTCGAGCCAAAGATATTATGCCTGAAGAGTCCCTTGCAAATCTAAAAATTCTTTTGCAAGCCCAAGAGTGGCAAAAAGCCAAAGAGAGCTGCGAAAAGGCGCCGAATCTTTTCTCAATGATTGTTCAAGCCGGCCTCCTTACTAGGGATTTAGGGGCGTCCGTGATGGTAGATGCGATGAAGGCGGAGGGCAAAAGAGCCTCCACCCCTTTTTGGCAGCGACTTTCTCTTCTCAATGATATTGCAGTTGTAGCCCCAATGCTTGGGCTTTTGGGTACTGTGATTGGAATGTTTTATGCGTTTTACGATGTAAATCGCTCCATGGAGAGCATCAACGCCCTTTTTGATGGTTTAGGAATTGCAGTGGGAACAACTGTTGCAGGGCTCATTGTTGCAATTTTATCGATGACTTTTGCAACAACGCTTAAATATCGCCTTGTTAAAACTCTAAGCGAAGTAGAAAACGAAGCTCTCACATTAAGCAGCTCGATCTTGAGGCAGTAAATGGATTTAATCCCTCATGATGAAATCCACCGCACGCAGCACGTAAGCTTTGCTCCCATGATTGATTTTCTTTTTTTAATGCTCTCTCTATTTGCTACGCTTGCAATTTCAAAAGCTACCCTATTTGACTCTGAAATAACGCTTGCCCAGCTGAAAAAAGAGCAGGGAAAATCCCCCATCAAGACGCAGTCACAAATGCAGCAAATCCATTTAAGCATCGGTCCAACAGGAGCTTATAAATGGCTCTCAAAATTTCAAGATTATCCCATGGAGAATGTCCAAGCCATTCAAGAAGAGCTAAGCCGTCAATTTGAACATGGAATTTTAGCGCAAGACAAAAGGAAAACCGAAATCCTACTTCACATAGATAAAACCGCTCCTTGGGAGGCCGTCGCAAATGCGATTTTCGGCGTCCGGGAATTGGGTTTCCAGGCGTACCCTGTCTACGAAGAACTTGATAGAAAGACTTCTCAACTAGTAAACTAACTCCTCATGCCCAGGTGGTGGAATTGGTAGACACACAAGATTTAGGTTCTTGTACCCGAAAGGGTGTGCAGGTTCGAGTCCTGTCTTGGGCAAAAAATGAAATTTTTTGACAATAGTGCCGCATGAAATTATTAGCTCTTCTTTTTACAGGTATCTTAGTTGCAGAACCCTTTTCTTTTACCATCACGGAAAGTCCCTATTTTC
>CAZXLK010000084.1:0-6162 GCA_964641775.1 uncultured bacterium
GAAAAAGGACAGGATTTGTAGGATCGATGCTAGCGCATCGGCAGGATAGGGAAGATAAAAATAGATTTTATTTATCCTGCCGGCGCCGCCAGGCGCCGATCCTTCTATCCTGCAAATCCTGTTTTTTCTTTATTCAGGAAGTCTGTGGCAGATCATGACTTTGGAGTCTTCGTCGATGCCTATCAATTCGTTTTCTTTTTTCTTGTGCTTGTTCCAGCTGAAAAGATCAACGAAAGATTCGGAATAGGGGATTTGGGATTCTAGACAGATCTGTTCGATGGTTGTCTTTGTGATGGCAGACCCTTGGGGATCATGAAGCATTTTGTAAAGCTTGGCTCCCCCCTTTTTTCCAAAAATGGCTGCAAGAAGATCTGAATGCGCATGCATCAGGCAAATCTTCGATGGATGCTTATCTAAAGAGATCAGGTCAAGAAGAGAGGGAAGATTGGTTTTCGACCCTTTTAACATTTTGTAATAAAAGCTTTGCAATTTGGGATCTTTGAAAGAAACCTTTTCTAGTTGTGTGCACTGCTGCTTATTAATCGTTTCAATCCAATCATCTAGAAATTCTATCCCGTAGAAAGCTTTTAGGATTTTGCCTGCTAATTGGTAGAGGGTCTCATCATCTTGGGTCTCGAGTAAAGGAAAGAGGTTGAGTCTTGCACAGGGAAGATTTCTGGGAGGAGGTGGGGATATTGCTTTCGTTTTGATGGATGTTTTGTTGCCTGCAGTTTTTGGAACGTGTTTGAGAGAGGAGTAGAATTTACTCGTAGATTCTTCCAGGATGTGTCTGTTTGCTGCCAGGTGGCCAAAATAGATGGATCTAGTGCGCCGGCTTTGATTTTGTTTGGAAAAGGAAAGGATGGTGGTAAAGCTTAGGATGGTCAAAATGGCAAAAACAAGGCCTAGAACATTCATGATCGAAACCCATTTTCAAAGTAATTAACGAGCTCATTTTTGCATGGGAAAAATGCATAGGAACACGTAGTTTCCTTTTGTTTGACTCTCAGGCGGATCATGGAGGGCACATCTTCTCTACTTTTGATCCACTTCTCATGCCAGCCAAGCTCCGAGTTGATCTTTTTCTTCACATGTTTATCAATTTTTCCCAGAAAAGAAAATTGAAATTCCTGGACATTAGAAAGGAGGATTTCTTTTCTCCATGATTGGCTTTTAGATTCAGACGGCCAGAGGGCAAGGCTAAGGTTGTTTTTCTCATCAAGATAAATGCGGCCGATGACAGATCCGCTAAATTGAGGATCAGGATCAATGCCATGATCAAACATAAGAATGAGGCTCTCTTTTCTTTGATCATCGGCGAGCTTTTTCGTGTAAAGCAGGGATGGGGAAAGAAAAAGATCGTGAAGCTTAGTTTGAAAATGCTGCCTTTGCAAGCTGATAGATCTTGCATCATCTAGTCTTGATTCGAGTGCAGCGCCCTTTGTCATCGCTGTAAAAAGACAGGTGAGAAGAATCGATACAAGGGCCAACCCGATGAGGATTTCCAAAAGGAAAAAAGGATGTTTGATTCTTCGGCGAAAAAGCATGGATTATTCTATCAGTTTTTTACTTTCTTCTGGTAGCGAAATAGGCGAGGGAGCAAGCGAGGAGGATGTAGGTAATGAGGCTGAAAATGGGGGGGAGGATGCCGGGGGCGTCGGCGGGGATGATGTGGAGGACGGTGAGGATGGCGATGAGGATGCCGATGCAGGCATCGCCGCCAATGAGGCCGGCAGAAAGGAGAATGCCTTGCTGGGAAGTTTCTTCGGTGGTTTTGTGATCGGTGTAGAGTCTTACGAGGCCGCCTGCCATCATGGCAGTGGTTAGGGAGAGGGGTAAATAGACTCCCAGGGCAAAGGGCAAGATGGGGACTTGTAGGATCGCCATGAGGATGCCGATTGCAATTCCAATGCCGACGAGCATGTAGGGAAGATCTCCTGCAATAACACCTTTGGCAATCATGGCAACGAGAGTTGCTTGAGGAGCCGGCATGAGATCGGAGCCGATGTGATAGGCAGTATTTAAAATATAGATTACATAACCAAGAGCAAGAGCCGGAATGAAAGCCCCAATAATTTCTGCAATTTGTTGCGATTTGGGAGTTGCGCCTAGAAGGTAGCCTGCTTTGAGATCTTGCGCAGTTGTCCCTGCTATGCAAATGGCGCAGCAGGCAACGGTTCCCATCGTGATGGCGGAAATGAGATAGAGTCTTTCGGTCCATCCTAAAAGAACAAAGGCTAGGCAGGTGATGAGAAGGGTGAGGATGGTCATTCCCGAAACGGGATTCGAAGTGCTTCCTACAATTCCCACCGTAATGGAAGTCACGCCAATAAAGAAAAAGGAAAGAATCACAAGAAGGACAATCGTAAAGAAATTCATTGGCAGGCCGGGAAAAAGCCAAAGAATCATAATGATTGCAATCGATCCCAAAATGAGCCAGGCCATGGAAATATCTTGGTCTGTTCTTGGCACACGGGCTTTGGTTTTAAACCCGCTAAATAATTCTTTTACGCTAACGCGGATAGTTTTGTGAAGAAGCGGGACCATTTTGACAAGGCTCATGAGTCCGCCGACAATCAATGCCCCCGTTCCGATATACCGGACGTAAGAGCTCCAAATGGCATCTGCCTCCATTTGATCGATCGGTATTGTTGAGGGGAAGATGATCACATCGCCCGTTCCAAACACTTTGATGAGAGGAATGATCATCCACCAGGCAAGAAGGCCCCCTGCCACCATTACGGCACAGATTCTTGGTCCGATAATAAATCCAACGCCAAGTAAAGCCGGAGTCGTATCAATGGAAAATTGAGTCTTTTTAAAAAAGTCTGCTGTCCACGTGTAGGTTTCTTTCCAAAGATAAAAGGCATTGGAACAAATTTTATAAAGGGCGGCAATGACCACTCCCCAAGTTGCCATTACGGCAGAGCTGCTGCTCTCTTCCCCTGCTTTTAAAATCTCAGCGCAGGCAGTCCCTTCGGGAAAAGGAAGGGTTTTATGTTCTTCGACGATCAAAAATCTTCGCATCGGGATCATAAAAAGAATCCCTAAAATCCCTCCCAAAGAAGAGAGGAGAAAAATTCTTCCAATCGATGGGGTATCGCCAAGAAGAATGAGAGCGGGAATGGTAAAAATAACGCCTGCTGCAAGCCCCTCGCCCACTGTGGCAATCGTTTGGACTATGTTGTTTTCGAGAATCGTTGCATTCTTAAAGAAAAATTTTAAAATTGCCATGGAAAGAATGGCCGCAGGGATGGAAGCGGAGATGGTTTGGCCCACTTTAAGGGCAAGATAGCCATTGGCAATGGCAAATAAAAAACCAAAAGCAATGCCAAGGAGGGTAGCGCGGAGAGTAAACTCTCTGACTTGAGCTTTTGCAGCAATATGCGGTCGAAATGGTTGTGCCATATAAGCTATTAACATAAAATCAATGGGAGATATTTTTCTATGCGAATTTGGGCAATTGGCGATTTACATTTAAGTTTTGGTGTTCCGGACAAGAAAATGGACGTCTTTGGACCCGGCTGGGAAAATCATGCAGAAAAAATTGCAGCCAACTGGAAAGCAGTCATTGGGCCGGATGATCTTGTTTTGATTCCGGGAGATATTTCTTGGGCGATGCGGCCGGAAGAGGCCAAAGCCGATTTGGATTGGATCCATAGTTTGCCGGGGACCAAAGTCATGATTAAGGGCAATCACGATTATTGGTGGGGCTCAATGAAAAAAGTGGCAGAAATTCTTCCCCCATCGATTCATTTAATTCAAAATAATGCATTTCATTGGCGAGGCTGCGCCATTGGCGGAGCAAGACTTTGGGATACTCCCGAATACAATTTTCATAAGTTTGTGGTTTTCCAAGAAAATCCGCGGGAAAAAAAAGAAGATGTAGAAGTAGTCGTGCAAGAAGAGTTGAATCAGAAAATTTTCGATCGGGAACTTGGCAGGCTTGACTTAAGCCTATCGCAGCTTGATCCAAATGCAGAAGTTCGGATTGCAATGACCCATTATCCTCCCATTGGGTCAGATCTCGAACCCTCGCGCGCTGCGCAAATCTTGGAAAAGCATCAGATTCAAATTTGTGTCTTTGGGCATTTGCATAATTTAAAGCCCGATCTCTCACTTTTTGGAACCAGCCGTGGCGTTCGCTATCTTTTAACATCGACAGATTATATCCATCATCAACCTATTGCAGTGCTATGAGACCCTTTCTTCTTTTGGAAGTCCTCATTGCTTTTACCCTCGTTGCCCTTTGCGGCATTCCTCTCATTGTACAGCCGATGAAGAGTTACCGCTCAGAAATTGCACTTCTTGAGGAAGTAGAATTGCAAAGACTTGCCGATTATTCTTTTTCGGAAATCAAAGAATCGATGTTGAGTCATAAAATTTCATGGGAAAAATTGCCCGCTATGAATCAAACAACCGGACCTTTCAAACTTGGGACTGAAATGATCCAAGTACCTGGAAGAGAGCCGAAGAAGATAGAAAGATCTTATACCCTTTTTGGCAAAGGGGAAAAAGAATCAGAAAATGGGGAAATCTACAGGATGATCTATGTAAAACTGCAGTTTTCTCCTCCGTTGAAAAAAGCTCCTACCTATCGTGTTGCGGTACAAAGAATGTAAAGCGGCTTTACATTTTCGTGAACGTTTGCGCTTGCGCTTGCGTTACCGACCCATTCCCGTTTTTTTCGGGAAACGCAAGCGTTCACGTTCACGTTCACGGTTAATTGTTTACAATTCATACCCATCCGGCAAACGAGTGCCTGATGTTACGATGATGATCCCATCCCGGATGAAGACCCCATGATCGGTATCGTAGTTTTCTTTTTTTTCTTTGTTGATGAGTTTGACTTTGTTGCCGATCCAGACATGTTCGTCAATGATGGCTTTTTCAATGATGCAGTTTTCTCCGATTGCAAAATCATGGGGGATGGGCTTTTGATCATGGGTTGGCGGCATGTAGAAATGGTTTCCCATCATGACGGTATCTCGAAGGATGGTCCCTTTTTTGATGTGGGAGCGAAGACCGATGACGCAATTGGTGATCTCTTTGGCCTCGATGATGCTCCCTTCGCAAATGATCGAATCTTTAATCACGCTCGATCTGATCTTTGGGCCGGGGAGAAATGTGGGGCGGGTATAGATGGGATTTTGTTCATTGTAAGTATCAAGGCCTTGGGCGTTTTGCGTCAGCATGAGATTTGCTTCATAATAGGACGCAACCGTTCCAATATCTTCCCAATATCCATCATAAATATAGGTGAAAGTTTTTTCTTTTTTTACGGCAGTGTCGATGAGATGATATCCAAAATCATGCCGCTCATCTTGATGGACAAGGTCAATGAGAGCCTTCCGTTTAAATACATAGATTCCCATTGAGCCCAAATAATAGGTGGCTTTTTTGGGAGTAATTTTTCGCTGGTTAAAAAAATCGGAATCCAATTCGAATTTTTTTAACAAGTCAGATCCATTTGGTTTTTCCATGAAATCGATCACTTTGCAATCGGAATCAATTTTCAAGACTCCCATCCGATGCGCTTCTTTTTCATGCACCGGGATCGATGCAATGGTAAGCTCTGCTTTTTTTTCTTGAGCAAAGGCAACCATGCTTTGAAAATTGATGTTGTAAAGCTGATCTCCGGAGAGGATCAGAAAATAATCGGCTGTGGATTTAAGAATAGTGGAAAGGTTTTTTCTAACAGCGTCGGCAGTACCTGCAAAAAAGGCCCTTTCTCCCCCTTCTGTTTCTTGAGGAGTTAAGACATCGATGGACCCCGGATTGAAATTGTCAAAATGATACGTTTGGCTGATATGATGCTGCAGCTCGCCCGAAAGATATTGGGCGATGACAAAAATTTGCCTAAAATCGGAATTGATGGAATTAGAAATGGGGATATCTATAAGGCGATAGCGCCCTCCATACGAAACTGCCGGTTTCGAATGGTGGATGGTCAGGGGATGTAGCCGCGTTCCTTGTCCCCCGGCAAGGATAATCGTCGCAACCTGAATGGGTCTCTTGGGCATCTAAGCCGCACAATAGGAACTTAATCGTTTTTCATCAAGGAACAACACGGGGCCCCCGAAAATGCATCATTTTTGGGGAAGAAGGGGGCCCCCGAAAATGCATCATTTTTGGGGAAGAAGGGGGCCCCCGAAAATGCAT
>CAZXLK010000085.1:0-5930 GCA_964641775.1 uncultured bacterium
TCTTCTTTTTTGCGAGAGAGAGCAAAAAAGAAGGATGCTCTCCCGAAACGGGAAAAAAATGAAAGGTTATGATCACTCGCGCAAAGGGGCCCCAAAAATGCATCATTTTTGGGGATGACGCGATGAGATCTTTTCTTTTTGCACTCTCTCGCAAAAAGAAAAAATAAAATCTCTGTGCTGCCTCTTCTCTTGTCTCTGTGGTTAATCTTTCTTCTTCTCAGTGCTCTCGGTGTGCTCGGTGGTTAATCTTTCTTCTCTGAGGTTTCTATCTCTGTGGTTAATTCTTTTCTACGGGGATGAGGGAATCTAGGAGTTTTTGCTTGTCGAGTTTGGCAATCCAAATCTCATGGTCTTGCCTTCCGTAAGAGATGAAGATGTGATCGTCATTGATGATCATCCCGCCTGGAAAGATACAAATGTTATTTCCCCAATAGGGCTTATAAGTATGGGGGGCATAAAAGCCGGGGCCGACAATGGGCTCGGGACTAATGCGGGTGATTTGAAACGGGGGATAAGACGAAAAGGTATAGGCTCCCATAAAATAATGAGGCATCACTTTGCCATGAGAATGTTCTGTCGCCATTCTTTTTACAGAATGGAAAAAAGCTAGGTATTCACCGGAGTCAAGAGAGAGCGCCGGAGTTCCCCCTCTCAAAATTCCCCAATCCCAATCAAGATCCGGATTTGAGTTAGCAAAAAAATTGCCGTCTTTAAGGATGAGATGAGGGGAGATGCTGTATGCAAAAAGAAGGGTGTTTTGATAGGAAAAGGGAACCCAATTTTTTTCTCTGATGAGAGGATTTTCATTTTCAAACGTCTCAAAGCGAGTTGGATTGGAGATGAGGAAGGACTCATCTTGTGAAACAATCTCGCCCACTACCATCCGATATCCTCCGGCTGTTAGCCTGAGATAAGGATTGTCGCTATAGGCGATGTAGAGGTTTTCTCCGACATAAAAAAGCCTTGCATCTTCCCCACGTGGTGGAGTGCTTGCCCTAGGATCTCTTGTTTCAATGATCTGAGCAGGACCCAAAGGTTCAAAATCGAATCCAAGCTCTATAAGCCCAAGCCATGCAGTAAATGGCTCTTTCGGATAGGGAATGATTCGAAAACACATCAATATTTTATCATTGAATGGAATGATGGAAGGGTTAAATGCATAGGGAAATTCAGGAATTACAATTTGCTGAGTCTGCAGAACAAAATCTTGGATGAAATCATGTAAATTACCCAATAAAAGACATGGCATCCAAAAAAAAATAAATTTCACTGTATAGTGATCAAACTGTTCATAAGCCCTTTTTTATCTAGTTTAACCACCCAAGATTCATGGTCTTGCCTACCATAAAGAACCCAGATGAAATCATCATTTGCACAAAATCCTCCGGGGAAGACTACGCGAAGGGGCCTCCAGGTTTTATAGGCTTTGCCTTCGTAGAAATTTTTTCCGACGATGGGCTCAGGGCTAATTCTAGTTATTGTAAAAGGGGGCGTTGCCGAAAAGGTATAGGCGCCCATGAAGTAATGGGGCATCAAAACTCCTTGAGAATGTTCCGTCGCTAAATTTTTTGAAGAGTGGAAAAAAGCAAGGTATTCATCGCCGACTCTGATTGCAGGAGTTCCTCCTCTTAAGGCACCCCAATTCCAGGGATTTAAAAAATCAGAAGAAAATAGAGTAGCACAACTCCTATTGCCAACTAAGGGGACAAAAATTTTGTGAGGATGAATGCTCTCTGCAAAATGGAGCTTTCCATAATAGTCAAAAGGGACCCAATTTTTTTCGGAACGGGTATCTAACATATCCTCAAAATTGGCGATGAGCTCTGCGCTTTTCACTATGGGTCCGGTATCTTCAAATTGAATTTCGCCAAAAAGCATTCTTCTCACTTCGCCGTGGATTGCATTGTTATAGACAATGTAGAGCTTTTCTCCCACTTGGATGAGACGAGGATCTTGTCTTTTTTGCAAACAATCGGGATCAGGGTTTGAAAATTGCAAGATCTGTGGCGGGCTTAACGGTTCAAACTGATCATTTAAAAAAACAAGGGCAATTTCATGTGTTGTCTGATATTCGGGATGATACGTCCGAAAAGACATGAGAAGCTGGCCATTAAAATTAACGATAGAGGGATTGAAGGCATCTTCAAAACCAGGGATAGAAATTCTTTTGGTCTCAATGACAAAATCCTGAACCATCTTTTCTAAATCGAGATGGGGCGATTCAGGCTCTTCTTCTTCTTGAGGCGGCGTCTCTATAAAATCAAAAGCGTAATCATAATCTTTCCCAAAGAACATAAATAAAAGAATGAGTAGGATTTTCATCTTTATTCCTTAAATCGCAAACTATTTCGCGGGCTCTCTCTCCAAAAATCCCAAGGGAAAGCATTGTAGAGTTTTTCTAAATCACATTCCATGGGAGGCTCACCGCCCATCCTTAGCGCTTGTTCAATAGTTGCTGCAAATTGAAAATAAGGACGGTTGGTTCCTAAATAATAGTCGTAAAATTTAATCATAGGATTATGTCTATTGTCCGTAATACGAAGGGCTCTTGCCGGAATTTGGTAGCTTTCGGCGATGATAATTGGATGCAGCGAGCTTGCAATCACAAATTTGCTATCTAATATTTTTTCCATAACGATTTCCCAAGGATCCGTTGGATAGACTACATTTGGATATTCTGATTTTGGAAAATATTCTCTGTCTGAGTAATGGGGGATGATCAGATAATCGATGGAGGGGTTTTCCTTTTTTTTGAATTCGGGAAAAAGATACGGGAATAAAAGGGCCGGATCGCCATAGATTTCGGGGCACGCAATCTCAAAGTTATCCATGAGAAATTTTCTTGTGACGGGCCCTCTTACAGAGCGGACATCCAAAGATTTGAAATCGTAGTATTTTTTATGAAAGGTTTTTCCATGAACTCCCGATCCCCATACAACATCCCCATCATTTGCAAAATAAAGAATTGAGCCGATGGCAAGCAGTTTCTTTTTTTGCCCCTGAGATTTTTTTTTATAACACTCAAGAGGCTCTCCAACCATTCTCTCAATAATCACTTTAGAGATCACATCGCCAAAATTAGGCTGTTCTCCCCAATAAAAAAGAGGAAGTTTGGCAAATAAGATAAGGGGGATTACCAAAGTCAACCGCAGCATACATCTAGTATTTTTTTGAATTGGAACAATAGTGCCAAGTCTCAAAAAAAAAGTCACTCTAAAAGGTAAGCAATTTCTTCCGTACCAACATCGCGCTTCAAATAGCGGGCATTGACTTCTTGGGGATGAAGGTAGGATCGAAGAGCTCTATCAAACTTTTCTGCCGAGCAGTTATTTCCGCAGGTAAAAAGATCGACAAAGCAAGCATCGTATTCAGGATAGGTATGAAGGCTTGCATGGCTCTCAGAGAGCAAATAGACCACTGTTAAACCATCAGGAGAAAAAACATAGGAGCTTTTATCTAAAATTGTGGCGCCGGATGCATTTACAGCTTTTTCCATTGCTTGCAGTAAATGATCAATATCTTTCAATGCGGCACTGTCGCAATGCAAATAGCTCGCCAAAAAATGCTTTCCGGAAAATTCGTACGCAATCGGCTCAGTGTCTTGCGCCTGAACAATACTAAATAGAGACAGGCAGCCAAATAGAATTTTTTTCATAATTCCCCCCATAATCAATTGGAATTATTTTCTAAAATCAAGGCAAAAAATGATACAAGAATTCCACCTAAAGGGGAGGTTTTTCCTTGGGATCGGGTGTTTGAAAAGTTTCTTTGATAGTTTCGGGTTGTTTTTTGAGGATGTAGGTGAGGGTGCCCCCGACGATAATGAGAAATGTCCCAATGAGGGAGGCCCAAGTGGGGGGAGTGTTAAAAAAGATCCAGCTTCCAAGTCCTGCATAGACCACAGTGGAGTATCCAAGAGGGGATAGATAAGAAGCGGTCCCATAGCGATAGGCGATAGTAAGAAGAATTTGGGCAATTGCTGTGGCAAGTCCTACGCTTATGGCCTCGAGCCATTCTATGCCGGTTGGCTCAATCCAGGAGACCCAGGCAAACGGGAGAGTAATGATTGTTCCAAAAGCAAAATAATAAAAAAGGGTTCTCGACATAGGCTCTAAGCGCATGTTTAAGATCCTAAGCGCGCAAAAGGCTACTGCTGAGGATATCCCGGCAAAAAGGCCAAAAATAAATCCAAGCTGAAAAATTTCTTTATTGGGGTTTAAAATCACGGCAGCCCCAATAAAGCCCAATCCAATTGACCACCAGACATTTGCCCCTACTTTTTGCTTCGTCCAGATCCACCAGATGACGGGGACAAAAAAAGGGGCGGTATAATTGAGAGTTGTTGCATCAATGAGGTTTACGCTCCGAATGGCAAGAAAATAAAGATAATAGCTTGCAATTCCAAAAAGATCTCGGATCAAATGCTGTGCCAAGAACTTTGTTTTCAGCTTTCCGATTCCATTTCGAAGTGCAAGAGGCAAGATGCAAAGAAGGCTCACAACATTTTGAATAAAAACAATTTGCACAGTTGGAAACCTACTTGCAAAATCCCAAACGATCGTGCTTGCCGACACAAAAAAAGCATAAGCAATCAGACAGATGATGATCCCACTTGCTAGCTTTGGAGGAGCCACTTCTTTTTCTGATGCCATATTTTGCAAACTACTAAATATACTGAATATGGGAAAGTATCTTGATTATGAACTACTTAGATATAACCCGTGAACGCTTGCGTTTGCGCTTGCGTTACCGACCCGTGCCCGTTACCGTGCCCGATACCGTGCCCGATTACCCTTTTAGACCGACGACAGTTGCATTTCTTCCCGTTTTCTTATCTGCTCTATGGGAAAAATAGTCTTTTTGATTGCAAACGGTGCAAAGACCTGTAATTTCAATATTTTTTTCGGCAACTCCGCATTGCGTGAGCTGTTTTTTACTAATTTCCCAAAAATCGAAATAGAGGGGCTTTTTTTGAAATTCCCAAAGATCTTGGGGGATTTCATGTTTATAGTTTTTAAATTCGGCATGATCGGGGCCTAAAGATGGGGAGATGCAGACGATGAGATTATGGGCCTGTGTCCCGATTTCTTGATGCATTGACTTTATAACCCGATCATAAAGATTTTGCCCGCTTCCTTTCCAGCCGCAGTGGGCTGCAGCTACTGCCTCATGAACAGGATCATAAAAAATTGCTCCTTGGCAATCGGCATGAGTCACTGCAAGACCTACATTTTTTTCCGTTGTAAAAATTGCATCTGCCGTTGGGACTTTATCTAGGTTTTTTGCTGTAACGCGGTGGACATTTGTTCCATGAACTTGGTGGGCAAAAAAAACTTGGGTAAAGCCAAGAGCTTTTCTTACAGATTCGCGATTGACTTTTACGCTATCCGGATGATCGCCAACCTCTGTTGATAAATTGAGAGTAGAAAATGCCCCTTCTCCCATTCCGCCGTGTCTTAGAAAAGTTCCGTGAACTATATGAGGGAAAGGCTCTAAAAGATCGTATTCAATCCATTCCATTTTTTTCTTTTCGTATTGCATTTTATCCACCCCTATATTTCCATCTAGCATTGAACAGCAATTTTTACTATCATTTTCTTCATGCAAATTTTGAATCTTCGTTTGTCCGGATTAAAATTGATCAAGCCGAAAATGTATGAAGATGCAAGGGGGATTTTTTTTGAAAGTTATTCTCACAAATATCCAAGTGTCCAATTTGTCCAAGATAACATTTCGTTTTCCAAAATGGGGACCATTCGCGGCCTTCACTATCAAAAAGGGGCTGCAAAACTCATCACTTGCATCTCCGGAAGAATTTGGGATGTTGCCGTAGATATCCGCCCCTCATCTCCCACTTTTGGAAAATGGGAAGCGCTATTTTTAGAAAATAACAAACAGCTTTTTATTCCTGATGGATTTGCCCATGGATT
>CAZXLK010000086.1:0-5930 GCA_964641775.1 uncultured bacterium
AAAGCTCATTGTATAGCTCCTCTGGTAGGATTGTGACGCACTGTCCGGGAAAATAGGTCGAATTGCACCTTTGCAGGGCCTCATTATCCAAATGGGTATTTGGACGGACATAATGGGCCACATCGGCAATATGGACCCCGAGATGGAAATTGCCCTTTTCATCTTTACTTAAAGAAATCGCATCATCAAAATCGCGGGCTGTTTTCGGATCGATCGTCACGCATTCAACCGATGTTAGATCCAGCCTTCCACCATCAACATGAGCCTTTGATCCAAAGCTTAAAGCCTCATCAATTGCTTCTTTGGAAAACCCGTTGGGAAGCTCAAACTCATAAATTGCCGCCTCAACATCAATGGATGGATCGGAGATATTGCCAATCAGCCGAGTCATTGTAGCTTCAATAAACTCAGATTCGTTTTCCCAGGAAGTGATTTTGCAAATCACTCGATCTCCAATATTTAATTTATCTCCCTTGAGAATGATGAGCTTATCTTTACCAAGAAGAGGAGAGAAAGCGGTATAGTGCCTTCCCGTTTTGCCAATGACTGTTGCCGCAATCGAGGATCTACTTCTTTTCAAGACAGCAACGATCGTCCCTTCCGGCCCTTTTGGAGTTGGGTTTGGTTCGATTGCGACTTCTACGAGATCGCCATCTACGGCATCTTTCATCCTCTGTTTTGGAATAAAAATATCGGGTCCGGTTTCAATTTTTACAAACCCAAACCCTTTAGGATGAACACTGATTGTACCAGTTGCCACATCAGCCTTTTTACGCTTTTTAGATGCCATTTAATTCTTTTTTTAAAGCTTCTACACCGGTAAAAACTGTTCCCTGCAAGCCAACTTTTTTGGCCTCCGCAATGAATTCAGGAACATCATCGGTATAAAAACAATTTTTTACTTCACAATTCGCAAGTGATAGTGCTTTGAGAAAGATCTCGCTAGATGGTTTCATAGCTCCTATTTTAAAGGAAAGGGCAAAATCATCAAAGAGCTTTAGTATCGAGTATTTAGAAAATACAAATTGAAAATGGCACTCCGATATATTGGAGAGAAGAACAAGCCTAACCCCTTTGCCTTTCAGCTCTTCAATCAAAGAAAACATTTCAACATTCGGAGTAAAAATATCAGATGCCGCCTTTAAAAATTCTTGCGATGAAAAGGGCTTGATTGCCCTTTTTTGAAAGATTTGAATCAACTCATAGGTCGAGAGTCTCCCGGATTCATAATCGGGTCCGATCTTTTCATCGATGAGCATCTTCCAGATGATGTCTTGAGATAGCCCTGTGCACTCAGCCAATTGTTCTACCATCTTCTCATGGCTAAAAAAAATTAGGACATTTCCAAGATCGAAAAAAACAGTTTTTAACATCTTCTTCTATAGCTTTGGAGTGTGTTTTGTAAAAGCATTGCAATCGTCATCGGGCCAACCCCGCCGGGAACAGGAGTGATGTCCGAAGCTACTTGAGAAACTGCATCAAAATCAACATCTCCAAGAAGCTTTCCCTCTTGTCTTGTAATGCCAACATCAATCACGACGGCCCCTTTTCGCACCATCTCTTTTTTGATGAAATGGGGCTTGCCAAGACAAGCTACCAAAATGTCGGCCTTTTTTGTGATCTCCATCAAATTTTCGGATTGGCTATGGGCAATCGTCACAGTTGCATTGCAATCTTTCTTTTTTTGCATAAGAATCGCAGCTAATGGTTTTCCTACAATGTTGCTTCTCCCCACAATGACAACATGCTTTCCCTCTACTTGAATAGAGCTTCTTTCTAAAAGAACTTTGATCCCATGCGGCGTGCAAGGAAGAAACCCGCTCTCATCGCCAAGGAGCATTTTGCCGACATTTATTGGATGAAAGCCATCGACATCTTTTTCAGGATCGATGGCCAGCATCACTTTTTTTTCATCGATCTGTGTTGGCAGGGGAAGCTGGACTAATATCCCATCTACTTCCATCTTTTCATTGAGCGCTTGAATTTTTTGCAAAAGCTCAGCTTCTCTCACAGTTGAGGGGAGCTTTAATAGAGTCGATTCAATTCCGGTTGTCTTGCAGGCTTTTTCTTTTGCCCCAACATAGACTTGCGAGGCCGGGTTATCTCCTACCAAAATAAAGGCAAGATGGGGTTTTCTTTTTTTGATTTGAGACACTTCTCGTTGAATTTCATCACAAATAGAAGAGGCTATTTTTTTACCATCTAAAATCATAACTTTCTTTGGAGTATTTTAGCTAAAGGATCATGGATTTTTCCATTCGTTGCAAGGACCGATTTTTTTGCATGCAAAGAATAAGGTGCCCCATCCCAATGGGATACTTTTCCTCCGGCTTCTTCAATAAGTAGTACTCCTGCAGCGCAATCCCAAGGACTTAAAGTTACCTCAAAAAACCCATCGATAAAGCCGGCAGCCACAAAGGCTAGATCAATGGCGGCAGAACCAAGACGGCGGATAGGGATCCCAAATTTTGCAACATCGATAAAATGCTCAATGCAGTGATCCGGATTCGATGCCAGGTTGTAGGGAAATCCTGTAGACAAAACGGAGCCTTCAATGGTTTTTACAGAAGAGACATGGATTTTTTCCCCATTTAAAAATGCCCCTTTTCCTTTTTCTGCTACAAAGACCTGGGATAGTAAGGGATAATAAACTACCCCGCTGATGATTTCACCTTTTGATTCCAGAGCAATGCTCACAGAGAAGACAGGGATCCTGTGGGCGAAATTGACCGTTCCATCTAATGGATCAATGATCCAGACAAGATCATGTTTCTCTCCGGTCTCGCCGCTCTCTTCGGCAAGAAAACGGGATTTAGGAACTGCTTTTTTCAATAAATCAATGATGCATTTTTCTGCTTTATGATCGTATTCGGTAACCAGGTTATGAACCCCAGCTTTATTTGAAATCTTAAACTGCGTGCCAAAACCTTTTGTCAGGATTTCTCCTGCTTGAATCGCGGCATCGATCGCATACATGGTCAACTGAGAGAATTTTTCCAAATTTTTATCCCCTTCATCCAAAGAAAAATACATCCGGAAATCAAAAATGCATAAAGCCCATCAATGATGCTGACACCGAATAAGATCCATTGTCCTGAAATTGGGACTCTTCTGTCAAAAAGAAAGAGAAAAAAAAGTTCTAAAATGGATAGAGCAAGAGATCCGAAAACATTCAATACGGTAAAATGCAAAGGGTTATAATACAGAAATCTCAAGCGGTATCGAAGAAGGATCAAAGCCATGATCGAATAAGAAATCGGGTAAACGCCAAAAGGGGAAGCTGATAATAGATCCATGATCACTCCGGCAAGGCACGCCAAAAAAAGAGCAAGCTTTGGCTTTTTTAAAAGAGAGAGACAAATCCAGGGCAAAAAGGCATGAAAGGAGACAAAAAAAACGTCTACGGTTTGCAAGATCAAAACAAAAAGGGAAAGGCAAAAGAAAAAAATTAACATTTGAGCACGCTCTTAATGAGCGTTGCATTATCAGCGAGGAGCTGATGCCATTTCCAAGCGGATTCGATCATGGTATTGAGATCCGATTTTTTTGTATACCAACCAAGGAGTTCTTTTGCTTTTGCATGGTCTGCAGTCAAGTGGGATGGTTCCCCTTTTCTTACCCTATCAAGCCGAACGGGGAGTGGCTTTCCGTAAAATTTTTGTACTGCATGAATCACCTCTAAAACGGAGTAGCCGCTGCCTGTTCCTAAATTAAACTGCTCGCTGAGATCTTTTTGGATCAGGAAGTGAAGCGCCGCCACGTGGGCATCTGCCAAATCCTGGACATGAATATAATCGCGAATTGCGCTCCCATCTTTTGATGGAAAATCGGTTCCATAAACGACAATTTCCTCTTTGATCCCAAGAGCAGATTGAATGATCGTTGGGATGAGATGCGTTTCCGGGTCGTGATTTTCCCCCACTTCCGTCTCCAAATCGGCCCCTGCCGCATTGAAATAGCGCAAAACGACCGAACGGATGCCATAGGCCGCCTCAAAATCCCGAATCATCTGTTCAACCATCCATTTGGAACGGCCATAGGGATTAATTGGACACAACGGATGATCTTCTGTAATTGGAGTAAAGCTTGGCTGGCCATAAACTGCGCAAGTGCTGGAAAAAACAAGATGGGGAACCTTATTTTTAACCATGGTTTCCAAAAGACTTACAGAGCTATTGAAATTATTGCGGTAATATTTTCCCGGATCGAGCATCGATTCAATGACAATGGCAGATGCCGCAAAATGGACAACGGCCATTGGCTTAAATTGATCAAAAGCCGCTTGCAATGCTTTGCCATCGCAAAGCTCACCCACCACGAGCGGTCCCCACTTCACCGCATAAGAATGTCCCGTGGACAAATTGTCATACGTTACAGGTAAAAAACCGGCCTTTGCAAGCGTCTTACAAACTTGAGACCCAATATATCCAGCTCCGCCCGTAACTAAAACTGCCTGCATACCCTGTTAATCTTACACTTTTACTCCTTCTTTTTCAATAAATCTGTCTATCATCTTTGTCAAATTAAACAGGTAACAGGATAACGCTCATCGCTTGCGATGAGCTAAGGATAACGCTGCTAAAGCAGCTAAAGATATGCAGGATTTGGGGGAAGCCCCCATACCCCCAAATTTTCAGGCCTCCACTTTTTGCTAGCGCAAAAAGCTTTGCCCTTCGAAAATTTTTTTTCTTCAAGCCTTCGGCTCGAAAAAAAAATTTCCTTCGGGCCTCTGCGTCTTTGCGCCTTTGCGTTTTACTTGTCTTTGCAAAAGAGCATATGGAATAAATAATTTGTTATTATTGAAAATAATTGTAAATTAATATATAATTATCCATATTATTAAAAATAAGGATTTATATGACTTGCAATATTTGTTGTGAAGATTTTGGAAGTAAAGAAACTATTTTACACTATGCTTCAAACGTCCCCCATGAATGGCATAAGGAATGCATTGGGTCTTGGGTGCGCTCGGGCCATGATGAGTGTCCCTTAAGATGCGGATACCGCTACCCTGAAAAGGATTTTCTTGAGTTACAAGATCGAATCAAAAAAGCAGCGAAAGTGGGAGCTTTTCTATGCCCAACATTTTCTATAGTGTGTGGCTGGAAAACTTTGGTCGCCGCAACGACGGTAACATTGGGTGCATATGGTTTTTCGTTGTTAGTACAGGGAGATAGCGATTTCTGGCAAGCGGCTGCTATGTCTAGTTGGTTCATGAAAAATGCTATAAGCACCACTTTACTCAACTCTCCAGTCCATCTGGGCAATCTTGCCAATCACCCAAACACTATAGATGTAGCAAACAAAGTGGGAACCTCTGCCGCTGTTCTAGTTTCTGCTGTCTTTGGCGGAAAAATTTTTAGTGCAACAGGAGCAAGCATCGCAGCTGCAATGGGAGCTGGCGTAATTAAGACAGCTGCTATTTCTGGAGCGATTGGGGGTATTTACACTGGCATGTATGCCGCCTGGAAAACATTCGTTAAATGATCGAATGATCCTCAAACAAAACATCATTGTCAATGCAAGGAAGATCATCGTGGATCAGCGAATAGGTATGGATCATTTCGATTGCAGAGGCGGGATTGAGGCTCTTTTCGATTGGAGCGCCAAAGGTTTTTGCCGTTTCGATGACGAGAAGTGGCCGAAATCTTTTTCCACCTGGCAGAAGGGAATACCTGGCTGCCTCGTAAAGAGTCTTGTTTTGTTGAGGGATTAGGGAGTTAAGCCGCTCCGTCAGGAGCGCCAATGGGGATGTAGTCAAAGCCATGCTTTTTCATAAGGCTAGAGTTGAATTGATTGCGCCCGTCGAAAAGGGCCAAACCTGACATGGTATTTTTGATTTGCTCTAACTCACAATATGCAAAGATATTTTAGCATGAAGTTAGCAACGGCATGAGCAGCCTCGCTACGCGAGTTCCGCTAATCTTCTT
>CAZXLK010000087.1:0-5911 GCA_964641775.1 uncultured bacterium
GCGACACAAGGATTTTCAGTCCTCTGCTCTACCAACTGAGCTATCTGGCCAAAGCCCCATAGCATAACGGTTTGAGAAAATTTTAGGCAATTAATTAATCAGAACCGGTGGGAAGGAGGGCCGCTTCCGGGGAGGCGGTTTGCTCGTTCAGCTCGATCATATCTTCGACGATATGGACCGCTTCTTTCATTTGAATATCATCTAGGCTCATATTGATGGCTTCATCTACGGAGTTGACTTGGCCTGTTTGGCGGTCGCGGATCCGCTCCATTTTCTGAAAAAATCTTTGAAATTCCGGGCTGTTGCCAAGGCGGGTGCGGCTTTTTTCTTGTAGAAGTGGAAGGGCGTTTTTCCAAAAGGTGACGGCCCGTTGCAAATAAGGAGTGTAGCGCCTTTCAAAAAGAAGGCGGGTTTTTTCATCGAGGTCGCGAAGGGTGTCTTCATAGGCAGGATCGACGCTATCGGCAACTAGGGGATATTCGAGGTAGCGCTCTCCAATATTGTAGGGAGCATAGCCGGTTGGCACTACGATATCCGCTTTAACCCCTTCAATTTGCGCGCTTTTTCCTGAAACCGTGTAATATTTGCCGACGGTTACCTTAAAGAAAAGATCGGCGCTATGATCGGTAATGGTCTGATATTGGATCGAGCCTTTCCCAAAAGTCGTCTCGTCTCCGACGACAAGTGCAACCCCATAATCTTGAAGCGCCTGCGCAACGATTTCGGAGGCGGAGGCCGACATTTTGGAGGTGAGGACCACAAGAGGCCCGCTAAAATAGCTTTTTCCTGAAATATTTCGAAGATAGTGGATATCTCCTTTACCATATTTTGAAATGACAATGACGACATTGGACACAAAGAGCCCTGCAACACGGACAGCCTGCCCTAAAAATCCACCCGAATTTTCCCTTAAATCCAAGACTAAGCCCTTTAGCTCACCAACGGAGCGGAAATAGCGGATTGCCTCTTTGATATCCTTTTCGCTGCTCACTCCATCGCCGCTCTCGTAGAAGGAATGAAGCGCAATTTTTCCAATGATTCCCCCATCGACCACTTCATAGCTTGTCTGAATCCGATCATTTTTGATGGCAATCGGCCTTTTTTTCAAAGATACCCGATAAAAATGCTCCTGATTAGATGGCCCGAACCTCTTAAACCCTAAAATAATTTCAGATTGGTCCCGCTTTTTCAGAAGTTCCAAGACGTCTTCAAAACTCGCTGCGCTGAGAGCTTTTCCATCAATTTCAACAAGATAATCATTGACTTGGATTTGGCCCGATTGGTGAGCAGGACTCCCCTCAATGAGATCGGCAATCATCACACCATCAATCCCCTCTGACAGGACGACGCCTACGCCTTCAAATTGCTTTTCCAAAGTATGCCGCATTTCGTATGCCTCTTCGGGACTGAAAAACGCCGTATGCGTATCGAGACTTTTTGCAAAAGATTTCAGGACTCGAAGGGCAAAAAGATGCTCAATTTGACTTTTAGCTAAATTATTTCCATGACGATTGAGGAAAAGATAGTTGTTTTCGCTCCGTCTGATCTTTTTTTCAAATAGCTGAAAAACGCTCATTTTTCGTTCGGCTGAATCAAGAAGGGTGCGGGCCTGGTGGAAAAGATAGAATTTGGTCATCCTTATCTTTTGCCGCTCAAACACTTCAGAATCTGTTTTAGGATAAAGAGAGAGCAAAATGGGAGGAGATGCCGCAAAATTTTGATCCAACATCTCTTCGGCAACGATCTCCCGAAGCGTTTGCGCTCGAACAATCGCCCGCTCGATCAAATTGTTCAGCTCCATGTAATCGCTATAATTTTTTCTTTGAATACGGACTAAAATCTCCAGGGCTTTTTCATCGGTCATCTTGAGATAAGGAGCTGCCTCGCTTTCAAGAAGATAGGACTTGTCGGGGTCAAATTGTTCAATATAAAGCCTTAACGATCTTCGGATTAAGGCGGGGTTTAGCTCTTTCATCTCGATATGGTAATGCATGAGGCGGCTCATTACACGGGAAATATCGGAAATTTTTAATGTATCTTGGGCAAAGGCTGGAACAATCCATGCCGCAAGCACCAAAAAAATGTAGAATATCTTGCGATTCATGGCCAATCCTTTAAAAAAATGGGAGATAGGGAACTTTAAGGACCGATGAAACTCGAACATAGCGTCGTAGCTTCGCCTTGTTCCCCAGGTCTCCCAATCCAGATAATAATAGATAATTAACCAGTTTGTCAAGTAAATAATTTGTAAATAAACTGAAACGATAAGTAATTAAATAATAACAGAGACACGGACCCAGACCTAAGCGACGGTACAACTCTTTTTCTTGTACAAAAATCCCTAAACCCGATATATTTCTGACCTATTGTTAAGTAGAATTGAGGAGACATGCCCACATTCAACCAGCTTGTAAGATTTGGCCGCACACCGAAAGTCCGTAGACGGAAATCGCCGGCTCTTCAGCAATGCCCGCAAAGACGGGGCGTTTGCCTGCAGGTCAAGACCAAAACGCCAAAGAAACCAAACTCAGCGCTTCGAAAAGTCGCTTGGGTCCGCCTTTCCAATGGCCAGGAAGTTATCGCCTATATCCCAGGAGAAGGGCATAACCTCCAAGAACATAGCATCGTACTTGTTCGCGGCGGCAGGGTCAAAGACCTTCCCGGCGTAAGGTACCACATCGTTCGCGGATCTTTGGATTGCGCAGCGGTGAAAGATAGAAAAAAATCCCGCTCTAAATATGGAGCGAAAAAACCAAAGTAATTCCAGGAAATTGACGGATCAATTTCCTAGCTTAAGGCCTGTCTTGCAGATGTCAGGACAAACCTTAGGTGGGTCCGAAAGGACGGGTGAAAGAAACAAGGAAAAAGAAATATGTCTAGAAGACGTCGCTCTTTTAAAAGGCGCAATGTCCCAGATCCAATCTATCAAAGCGTAACCCTTTCCAAATTCATCAACAAATTGATGATTGGGGGGAAAAAAGCTCTTGCCCGAGGTATTGTCTATGGGGCATTGGAAGATTTTGCAGGCAAAGTCAAAGTCGAAAATCCTCTTGATGCGTTCGAGCAAGCAATCGAAAATGCAAAGCCCTCTCTTGAGGTAAAAACGAGAAGAATTGGGGGCGCCAACTACCAGGTTCCCGTTGAAATTCCTTCAGAGCGGAGAACAGCAATGGCGATGCAGTGGATCATCACTAATTCCCGCTCAAAGCCGGGCCGCACCATGGCTGAAAACTTAGCGAACGAGCTGGCCGATTGCTTCAATAATCAAGGGGCTACCATTAAGAAAAAAGACGACACGCATCGGATGGCCGAAGCTAACCGGGCATTTGCTCACTATAAGTGGTAAACAAAAATGGGCAAAAGATCAGAAGCAGATAAACTGGAAAATGTCCGCAACATTGGGATTATGGCCCACATTGATGCGGGAAAAACGACAACGACAGAACGAATTCTCTATTATTCAGGCAGGCTCCACCGAATTGGCGAAGTGCATGAAGGCGCTGCAACCATGGACTTCATGGAACAAGAGCGGGAACGGGGAATCACGATCACATCGGCCGCGACGACCGTTTATTGGAAAGATTGCAAGATCAATATCATCGATACTCCCGGCCACGTAGATTTTACGATCGAAGTAGAAAGATCGCTAAGAGTTCTTGACGGCTCCGTTGCCGTATTTGATGCCGTTGCAGGAGTTCAGCCTCAATCTGAGACTGTTTGGCGCCAGGCAGAGCGCTATGGGGTGCCTCGCATTGCGTTCATTAACAAAATGGACCGAGTTGGTGCAGATTTTCTAAATGCGGTCAAATCGATGCGGGAAAAACTCCACGCCAATGCAATTCCTGTTCATTGCCCAATTGGAGCAGAATCCGAATTCAAAGGGATGGTCGATCTCATTTCGATGAAAGCCTATCTCTTCCATGATGAGACGATGGGGGCAAAATACGACACAGAAGAAATTCCGGCAGATCTTTTGGAACAATGCAAAAAAATGCGGATGCAGCTTCTTGAAGAGCTTGCGACAATTGATGACTCGAATGAAGCTTTCATGATGAAGGTTTTGGAGAGTCCCGATACGATTCCCGAAGATGAAATTCATGCTGTGATCCGAAAAGCGGTTGTAAGTAATAAAATTAACCCGGTTTTATGCGGTACTGCTTTCAAAAATAAAGGGGTACAGCAGATTCTCGATGCAGTTGTCCGTTGGATGCCATCTCCATTGGATCGGGGAATGATCAAAGGACATAAACTCGATTCTGATGAATTGATGGAAATTCCTCCTGCAGATGACAGTCCTCTTTCTGCGCTCGCATTTAAAATCATGACAGATCCTTATGTGGGAAAACTGACCTTCATCCGGATCTATAGCGGAACTCTTCCAAAAGGGAGCAGCCTCGTCAATACAACAAAAGATAAAGATGAGAGAGTCTCCCGCCTTTTGGAAATGCACGCGAATCAGAGAAAAGACCGCGATGAATTCTTCACCGGAGATATCGCTGCTTGCATTGGATTGAAGTACACAGGAACAGGCGATACGCTTTGCTCTCCAAATACTCTCCTTTTGCTTGAAAAAATGAACTTCCCGGATCCGGTCATTTCGATGGCGATTGAGCCAAAATCGAAAGCGGACCGAGAAAAATTGGCAAAAGCTTTGGGCGCGCTTTCAGAGGAAGATCCAACATTTAGGGTCATGACCAATGAAGAGACGGGACAAACAATCATTATGGGAATGGGAGAGCTTCATTTGGAGATTCTTCGCGACCGGATGTTTAGAGAATTTGCCGTAGAAGCAAATGTTGGAAAACCGGAAGTTTCCTACAAAGAAACCATCACCATGCCTTCCAAATCGGAAACCAAGTACGTCAAACAAACCGGCGGCCGCGGTCAATACGCGCACGTTTGTCTTGAAATTGAGCCTAATGAATCTGGAAAAGGAAATGAGGTCGTCAGCAAGATTGTGGGCGGGGTCATTCCAAAAGAATACATTACCCCTTGTATCAAGGGTATTGAAGAAGGGCTTCAAACAGGCGTTTTAGCAGGCTATCCGCTCATCGACATGAAGGTTGCGATCACATTTGGATCGTACCATGAAGTCGATTCGAATGAGATGGCATTTAAGATCTGCGCCTCCATGGCCGTTAAAGATGCGGCACGAAAAGGAAAACCGGTTCTTTTAGAGCCAATCATGAAAGTCGTAACGACTGCGCCGGAAGCAAATATCGGCGATGTGATTGGAGATTTGAACCGCCGCCGCGGCAAAATCCTCGGTCAAGAATCTGTCAAAGGGATCATCGATGTCACTGCGGAAGTGCCGCTCAGTGAAATGTTTGGCTATTCGACGATTTTACGATCGATGACATCGGGACGAGGCACCTACACGATGGAGCCTAGCCACTTTGAAAAAGTACCAACAAAAATCCAAGAAGAAATTTGTAAAAAGTAAGAGATTATGTCAAAAGCACCAAGAAAGAAAATCAGAATCCGACTCAAAGCCTTTGATCAGCGGATTTTAGATCGCGCCGTTTTAGATATCGTAGAGACAGCAAAAAGAACAGGAGCCCGCGTCGTTGGACCGATCCCTCTTCCCACAAAAAGAGAGATCTATACCGTTCTTCGCTCTCCCCATGTCGATAGAAAATCGCGCGAGCAATTTGAGATGAGAACCCATATCCGCGTCCTTGATCTTCTCGATCCAACGCTCGACACAATTGACAAGCTAAAAGTGCTTCCAGTTGCTGCCGGCGTCGATATCAAGATCAAAGCTGCTTAAAAGATGTCTATCTTATCTCCTGTTTTGAAACATAGCGGCGAGTGCGGTTATTGCTGGGAAAATTTTTCTGTATTTGATACAGATGTTGTTTTTCATGATGGGAAAAATGGGATCCATCATCCTTTCCATTATAAGTGTATC
>CAZXLK010000088.1:0-5767 GCA_964641775.1 uncultured bacterium
TCTTTATAGACAGTAGCCACCAATTTTTTTGATAACGCATTGACACAGGAAACTCCGACTCCATGCAAACCGCCCGATACTTTATAGGTCGCCTTATCGAATTTACCTCCGGCATGAAGAATCGTCATGACGACTTCTAGCGCAGTGACATCGCGCCCTAGTTTTGCAGATTCTTTTTCGTGTTTTTCAATCGGAATTCCCCGCCCATCATCTTCAACGCTCACTCCGCCATCTGCATGCAGCGTCACAGTAATGAGAGAGCAAAACCCCGCCATTGCCTCGTCGATGCTATTGTCAACGACTTCATAAACGAGTTGATGCAGGCCATTTGTGTGCGTATCCCCGATGTACATCCCGGGGCGCTCCCGCACTGCCTGAAGTCCTTCCAAAACAGTGATGGAACTCGCACCATATTTTTTTTCATCTGCCATTGCTGTCATGCCTTATCCAATGTTAAAGATGATATCTTTCACCTGAAATTTTTCTTGTAACTTTTTCATCAAGCGGGGCTTTTCAAAGCTTTTCAACACGCTAAAAAGCGTCGAGCTCTTCACAATCACGGTTAACACTCCATCTACAAATGAAACCGGCTCTGTAAGCCCCGCCATACTTTTCCCAAGCAAAACGGCCCATTCCAAAACAATTTTTTCAAAGGGAATTTCCGCCCTTTTCCCAATGCCGGCCAATATTTCAGGAAGCAAATCTTCGATCTTTCTTCCCGGAATTTTAGTCCCTTGAAAGTTTCTTGGAATGCGATAAGCCATAGGAAAAATGCTCCAAATCCACTATACCTTTTTTTCGTCAAAAAAGGAACCGAAAAAAGGGAAAAAATTCACCTTGAGAGATAGATACCACAGAGGCGGGGCGTTGCCCCGCACCCCAATTTTTTTCGCGCGCTTCGCGCTCTCTCAAGGTGTCTATCTCTGTGGTAAAATCAAAAAAACAAATTACTGATGCCAAGCGCAATGACGAAATAAATGGTCATGGAAAGAAAATCATTGAAGGCGGTAACGACGGGTCCTGCGGAGATTGCCGGATCGACTCCAATGCGGGAGAAAAAGAGTGGAGAAAAGACTCCAAGAAGCGTTCCTGCCGTACATCCGCCCACAAGGCCAATGCCGACAATCGCGCCGACAACAGCCGGTGATGCAGAGCCGGTAATGGAGCCTACTACGGAATCGAGAAGATAGACTAAAAGCCCGCAGGTAACTCCAAAAATCACACCCGTGAAAAGTCCGCTTAAAAGCTCTTTCACAAGGGTCTCTCTTCGGCTTCCAATGGAAAGACCGCCCATAGCCATCATCCGGACCAAAACAGTACTGCATTGCAATCCGATCGTTCCCGACATCCCATTGATGAGCGGAACAAAGAAGAGAGCAAAAGTTAAAATTCCCCCTTCATATTTTTGAAAGGAAGACATGACCCCTACATTCAAAAGTCCTGCAAACAGCGTCACAAAAAGCCAAGGAGCTCTGGTTAAAAATCTCCTCATGATAGGATCGTGGGAAGTAAACTTTTGATTCGTACCTGACATTTTCGCAATCGTCTCATCGGCCATGTCTTCCATTGCCTCGACGACGTCTTCATGGGCAATCACGCCGATCAGGAAGTTATCGATATCGACAACAGGCAAAGAGGGTATTTTATAGCGCTCGACGATGTCAATCACCTCTTCCCGCGTTGCATCGGCAGTGACTTTGTGCAAAATAGGGCGCATCACCTGGCGAAGCGGAGTTGGCGGTGGATTGATCATCATATTTCGAGCAGGGACGTAGCCTTGCAGCTCTCCTGCCGGATTTAAAATAAAAATCCCTTTTGTAAAATCTATTCTTGGATTGTCCCGAATGTAGGTTGCCGCTTCTCCAATGGTCATATCCATCGTGAAAGCAAAAAATTCAGAGGTCATGAGGCGGCCGGCGCTCTTGCGGTCATGCTTTTTCAGCTCGCGGATCCGGCTCGCTTTTTTGGAGTCAATGACCTCCATAAGTCTGCGGAAGCGCCTTTCGGGCATGTCTTCGACGACCCAAACTGCCTCATCGGTAGGCATCTGGTTAAAGATTTTCTTTAGCTCAACATCGTCGAGCTGGCGGAAAAGGGTTAGGCGGGTATCGCTATCGGTATTAACAATAAATTTGATTTTTGCGTCGCGGTTGGGAAGATTTTCAAATAAAACCGGACGGACATTGTGGGGAAGGTGGGATGCCGCATAGGCAAGGTCGATGGGTGAGTGTTCGCAGGCGATCTTGACGATATCGTGGAGAATAACTTTAGATGTTTGCTTATGGAAGGCCTTTTCAAGTTTTTCCTTTAAAAGGTCGTCGATCCTTCCTGTTTGCGACTCCAATTGACTGGCGCCGTTTTCGATCTCTTCTTCATTGGAATGGGTATCCATGGCGCCGCCCCTCTAACTACATTTATTCATATCCTCAATTTCTGAGGTGCATTTTATCCTAAATTTCCCCTTTTTTACAATGAAAAGAATATGTTATTATTACCGCATGATGAAACCACAAGATATTCGAAATATTGCAATTATTGCCCATATCGACCATGGAAAGACGACTCTCCTCGATAGTTTGCTCAAACAAGCCAACATCTTCCGCGAACATGAAAAGGTCCCCGAGAGGGTCATGGACAGCTTTGACCAGGAAAGAGAAAGGGGCATTACGATCTTTGCCAAACACACCTGTGTATATTATAAAAATTTTAAGATTAATATTATTGACACCCCCGGCCACGCCGACTTTTCCGGAGAAGTGGAAAGGGTCTTAGGGATGGTCAATTCGGTCCTCCTTCTTGTCGATGCTCAAGAAGGCCCCATGCCGCAAACGCGATTTGTTCTATCCGCTGCCCTTAAAATGGGCCTTCGCCCCATCGTTGTATTGAATAAAATCGACCGCCCTCACGCCAATCCCGACCGCACCTTAAATTTAACATTTGATCTTTTCATGGAGCTTGGCGCAAATGACGAGCAGCTCGATTTTCCCTACATCTATGCATCCGGATTCAGTGGCTATGCAATCAATGATCTCAAAGATGAAAAAAAAGATCTCATCCCACTTTTTGATTTGATCATTGCAAAAGCTCCCCCTCCGCCCGGAAATCTTGATCTTCCCTTTCTGATGCAATCGGCAACCTTGAGCTATGACGACTATGTCGGGCGCCAAGCATGCGGGCGAATAATAGAGGGCAAAATTGCAAAAGGAGATACCGTTACCCGAATCGATCGAAACGGCAATCATACCCAGCATAAAATTGTTAAGATCGAAGGCCATCTTGGCTTGAAAAAAGTAGAAGTGGAAGAAGCAGGAGCAGGAGATATAGCAACTCTTTCCGGCATTCCTGAAATTGATATTGGCGATACGATTTGCTCTTCCGATAAAATTGTACAACTTCCCCCGATTACTCTTGCAGAGCCAACGGTTTCTGTGGAATTCATGGTCAATGCAAGTCCATTTGCAGGCCGTGATGGAAAACATGTCACCATGAATAAACTCCGCGATCGTCTGATGCGGGAAAAGAGGGCAAATATTTCGCTCATAATTGAAGAAATTGCCGATCGAGACGATGCCATGCGGGTTGCCGGAAGAGGCGAGCTTCATTTGGCCGTTTTAATTGAAACAATGCGAAGAGAAGGATATGAAGTTGCGATTTCCAAGCCAAAAGTAATCACAAAAGAAGTGGATGGCATGGTCGAAGAGCCAATGGAAAGAGTCCATGTTGAAGTGCCTGAGAATTATTCCGGGACTGTCATCGAAGATCTTTCTCGACGAAAAGGGGAAATGCGCTCTTTAGTCACATCGGAGCATGGCCTGACAACGCTCCAATTTCTTGTCCCTACACGCGGCCTTATGGGATATCGCAATGATTTTCTTACCCGAACCTCAGGTCTTGGCGTTCTCACTTCCATTTTTGAAACTTTTGCTCCCTGGAAAGGAGATATGGCAGGCCGCAGCCGCGGCGTGATGATTTCCAATAGCCCGGGAAAAGCCAATGGCTATGCTCTTTTTAATCTGCAAGATCGGGGCACTCTTTTCGTGAAACCAGGCGACGAAGTCTACGAAGGGATGATTGTCGGTGAACATTCCCGCGATAACGACATCATCGTAAATTCCACCAAAGCCAAACAGCTCACCAATGTTAGAGCCGCCGGCAGCGATGAAAACATCATCCTCACCCCTCCTCGCAAATTCACCCTCGAGCAAGCGATCGATTACATCGCCGATGACGAGCTCGTCGAAGTCACTCCCAACTTCATCCGCCTTCGGAAACAATACCTCACCGAAAACGAGCGCAAACGGCAATCCAGAGGATAACTTGACAGATTTGCGATTCAATCGTAAATCTGTCAAACCCTGCTCTACGAACGAGCGTCAACTTTCACAAAATTTATCGAATTTATTGAGTGGTTATCTCTTCTTTTTCATGAACTCAATGAAGAAAGTGGCAGCTCCAAATAAGAGAAGAAGAAGCCCTACAATGAGAAGAAGTTCGGCACTTTGCAAATATCCGCTATCGCCCCTTACTGACCATTCATGAACAACAGCCCCGCCAAAGACTCTGTTCCAAATAGGCGGAGAGCTCTCTATCACAATTTCATCATGTGGGTATGTGTAATGATGAGAAGAAAAGATCGCTATGACCCCAAGAACGATTAATCCGATAGCAAGCCATAGTTTTGTACTAGAATTTTTCATTCACTCCTCCAATGCTTTTCTTCCACATACCAGATTCACTAATATTTTCAGTAAAAAAAAATCCACTTGCCATATCTTTATATTTTGTGAGATAAATCCTTAAAAACGGAGGTTTTTATGTCTGTCTCCGAATCCCCAATCAGATTCGTCCCTGAGCCGTTGACGCAAATGATGTTAGATTGTTTGAGTAGGCAAGATTTAGAATCGGCAAGTGTTGTGAGTCGTGCAATTCACCGCTCGGTTCTTATTGCAGATGAGAGGAATACTCCTTTGCATCTGCGAGAATTTATCGATTTTAGTATTGCTTATCTGGAAAACAACAACCTGGATACAATATTTACCGAACCGATCAAACTCCTTAAAGCCACCAGGGCCAATATTCGATCTAAAGCAAGTGCAGAAATTGCCCTCGATGAGATGATCCAAATTTTCCTGCATCTGCATCCCGAAGATTGTGAAACGAAATTCAATTTTGGAAATATTTTTAACTCCTATGCACAAACCAACATCGTGAAAGCGATCGATCTTTACAATGTCATTGCAGATACAGATATTAGCGGGGAGGCGCTTTTACAGCTCTCTATGGTATTGGGCGATTGGGACAATCCCAACCAAGCAATAGAACTTGCTCAACTCATTCGAGAGTCCTATTCAAGAAGTACTGCCATGGAAAAAATTGCAAAGTCCTTTGCCAGGCTAAAGGAATTTGGCAGAGCAGTCGATCTTTTAAACGATATCACAGATGAAGAAATCCGAAAAAGCACCGACCTATTTATTTCTTCTTGTGTGCTTGCCCGCTAGTCTATCTCTGGCTGGCTAACAAGATCTAAATGATGAAGATTCCTGACCAGGCATAGCGCCTCCTTTTCATTAAAAAGGGCAGGATTTACATGATCAAACGGGCAGGATGAGCAGGATGATGTACCCTTCTGTATTCCAATTTTCCGTCCATGAAAACTTGACTTCGAAGCAATTTTTCAGAACCATTCTTGTTACACTACTATAAAGAAATTCTTCCTGCTTATCCTGCCACCCGGGGCCCCCAAAAATGCATCATTTTTGGGGTGGAG
>CAZXLK010000089.1:0-5737 GCA_964641775.1 uncultured bacterium
CTTTTTTTCTATCGAGTAGTAGCTAAAAGAGTCGTCAAGAGAAAAGGTTGGTTTTCCCTTAAATGAAAATGCCATCTGAACACCTCCATCCAAATGAGCTCTTTTCGGCTTTAACTCATGAAAATAGACTGCGCCTGAATCTCCTTGATATCTTGTATTTTGCTTTTCCAAGAAACCATTTACTTCAAAAAGTACAGCGAGATCTTGATCGATGTTTATTTTTTTGGCGTGGACTTCATTTGAATGAAACTGAGTGAACTGAGCCGTATTTTCGGGGAAATGGCAATGGGCAGTCTCAGATTGGAAATGGAGCGTATCCATTTGCCCAACTACTTCTTTTAACATCTCCTCTCCGTGGAATTTTTCTTTATTTTGCATCAAAGTCAGATCGGAAAAATTACTTACCACTCGAGCATGGACCCGTTTTCCATCTTGCATGGTCCAAAAATCTTTGCAAACCCCTAATCGATATTGCTTGAGTGGCTTGCCATCGATCCCTTTTTTTGCATGAAGAGAATCGCTCTCTTCAATTTTTTTTCTGTAAAGAGCTAACTCTTTTTCATTGAAATGCAAATGAAAAAAAAAGGCGCTTAAGCATGCAGCAAGGGGGAATATCCATCTGAACATGTTGCCTCATAGATCTTGACGATTTGGTGAAGAAGAGTTTTTAAGCTGTCCATTGGAAAAACGGAGCTTGCATCGCTTTTTGCAAGGGGAGGATCGGGGTGGGTTTCTAAAAAAAGGGCATTAGCGCCTGCAGCTACAGCAGCTTTTGCAAGGTGGGGGATGAATTCTCTTTGTCCACCTGTTGCATTTCCCAGGCCTCCGGGAAGCTGGACCGAATGAGAGGCATCAAAACAAACCGGATGGCCCAAGCTTTGCATGATGGGAATGGACCGCATATCGCTGACGAGATTGTTATAGCCAAAAGAAGCGCCTCTTTCCGTGAGAAGGATCTCTTTGCCTTTTAATTTTTCGACGACATTTTTCATATCCCATGGAGCTAAAAATTGCCCTTTTTTCACATTGATGGCAGCAGGAGTTTTTGCGGCAGCAAGGAGAAGGTCGGTTTGGCGGCAAAGAAAGGCCGGGATCTGGATCATATCGCAAATAGATCCTGCAATGAGAGCATCTTCAGGTGAATGGACGTCGGTTAGGATCGGCACATCAAATTCTTTTCGTACTTTTTCAAGGATTTTAAGGCCGGACTCTATGCCGGGGCCTCGAAAAGAGGTAATGTTAGATCTATTTGCTTTGTCATAGCTTGCTTTGAAAATGAAGGTGATGGGAAAAGAGGCGGCAATTTGGAGTAATTTTTCAACGCAGTATAGCGTATGATCCTCGCTTTCGATTACGCAAGGACCTGAGATCAAACATAAGGGCTGATTAAAGCCTATTGTAAAATCTCGGATGCGGATGCTTTGCATAAATCTACCATAGTATAAAAGCCGGGGGGCTTCGATGCAAGAAACTCTAAAGCCAAAATCGCGCCTGTTGCAAAAGGATTGAGATTTTTCGCCTCGTGGATGAAGGTTAGCTTTTCATCAACTTCCTCAAAATGGATTTCATGTTTGCCGAAAACCTCCCCTTCGCGAATGGATGTGATGGGGGCGCCTCTCGGTAGTGCTTTTTGGAGCATGAGGGCAGTGCCGCTAGGGGAATCTTTTTTTTTCACATGATGGGTTTCGATGATTTTGATTTGAGGAAATTGCTTGGCAATAAAAAGAGAGGCTTGTCTTAAAAGTTCAATGCCAAGGCTAAAATTGGCGCTATAAAAAACGGGGATTTTTTCACTTGCCTCTTGCAAAAGTTCCATTTGAATGTTACCTGTGGTTCCAACGACAATGGGTTTTTGCAAAGCTTGGGCTACATCAAGATGGCACTTGAGAGAGACGGCAGATGAGACATCGAGAAGAAGATCAAAAGGGATTTTTGGATCGAGGGGAGCCTCCCTTGTAAAAGGAGCTATGGGATGAGGGGAAATTTCTTGAATGGCCCTTCCAAGACGGCCATTTGCTCCAATTAAGCCGATGATCATCCGGATGAGTATTGCAAAATAGTATGGTTGTTGTAAAATATTAGGGTTGAGGATTGATAGCTCAGTGGATAGAGCACCCGCCTTCTAAGCGGGCGGTCGCAGGTTCGAGTCCTGCTCAATCCGAATAAGATTATGGCGAAAGTACTTCTTAGCGATCTAAAGATTTCAAAAAAACGGTTTCATGAGTTAGATGCCGTTTTTAAAAAAATGAAGACCAAAGAATTTCTTCGTATGAGCGACCGCAAGCGGAGCGAAAAGGTCAATAAGGTCCTTTGCGACCTTGTGGACAAGGAAAGTGAGCCGTGCTTTTTACTTCCGGCTGTCTTGGAATTCATTGAAAGGGCTGAAAAAGAAAAAATTTTAGATCACTATACCTTCAATAGCTTTGAGCTTTGGCTCAACCAATATTCGGATCTTTCCTTTGAGGAAAACTGCCGGATCCGCGGCAAAATCGCAGGCAAATGGGTCCCAAGAAGCGAGTATGAAAAATTTTTTCCCATTGGAATGGGGAAAATCTATGAAGGTTCCCACTTTGTAACAGCCCATAGATCCCCAGATCTCGATACGACAGTTGCTTCTTTTTGGGGCTGGATCGATGCGATGGCTGCCCGAGTTGGCAATGGCCTTCATATTTGGAATCTGCCGGGAGGACCACCGCCTAGTTTAATTGAAGTCGATCTTATGTTCAAAGAGCCGTTTGGAAACGCCGTCTTTACCAATTTGATGAAAAGTAGATCAGCGTTGAATCTCGTTGGCAATGATCTCATGACCCAAAAGGGACTCGTTCGAATTTCTTTGGATGATGCGATCAGTTCCATTGATCATGAAAGAGACCATAAATCCTTCATTATTGTCGATGGCGAAGGATTTTATCTCGGGGACTGGAGAAGCATCGATGTAGAGGGAGTCAGACAGGTCATCCTTCTTTTAAATAGCACGATCCTTTGGTTTGAAAATCAGCTTCACCTCAATTTGATCTCTTTATTTGCGGCCAAAGATCTCCATTTTAAAAATGTGGGCCCCAAATTAAAGCATCTTTTTGCAAAAAAGGTGAAAGATTCAGAGCCGGTAATGGCCACTACTGCCAAACAAAGGAAACATACGGGCGATTTCATTGTCCGGGTCCTTGGGATTAAATCGGGTCTGGAGTGTTCATTTGAAGAGCTGGCAGAGCACATGGCAGCTTTTGGGGGCATTGATTTTGAAGGGGTGGGACAGATAGGAAAAGCTGTGAAAGAGCTTTTTGATAAAAAGGGCTCACTTGTTGAAAAAAGGTCTGATATTTTCCGCTTTTTGCAAAAGATCATTGAGCATTTGCATGAGGCATCATCTCTCATTCGGCAAAGATTGGAAAAAATCGATATTGCCTTGAAAACCAAGACGGAAGTTTTTGCCCATAAGCCGACCTTTGTCACTGTGAGAAGCGATGTCGATGAGATCAAAAATAAAATGGGCTCGTACCAAACATTGACTGTTGCCTATCCCGATGATGGGAAATTTTTTCCGGTAGGGACCATTTATGCATCGGATTTGAGAAAACCAGTTCTGGGCACAGTGAGTCTTCGCGATTTTTGCAATCCGGAAGAGATGACGATTCCCTCCTACATGGAAGTGATTAGCGTCATTGACCACCACAAAACCCAATTAAATACCTATACAGCGCCAATGGCCCTCATTGCCGATGTCCAATCATCCAACACTTTAGTGGCGTTTCTTAGTTTTGAAATCAATGACCGCTATGGCGTAAAGGGGATCCTTGCCAAAAAGCCCTACTTCATCGCTCCCGATCGGGAAATTTCTGAATATCTCCATTTTCTCTATGCAATCTTGAATGATACCGATCTTTTGAGTAAAACTAGTGTTCAAGATTTGGAGTGTGTGGCAGAGCTTCTCAATCGATTAAAAACGCTGCAAAATAAAAAGAAAACAGCTCTGATCGAATTGGATGATCTTTCCCGAAATCAAGACTTTTTAAAGATTGCATCGCAAAGGATATTGCAAAATGAGGACATGTATTCTTTATATCGAAAAGTTTACATGCATAAAGAAGAAGAAGAGGAAAAAGATCTTGCGCTTTGCGCAAAAGGGAAGCCATCGGGGGTCTTTTCCGACACCAAAGAGCAAAATGGATGCTGTAGAGTTGGGCAAACCAAGCTATTTGCCAGCAATATTTCCTCTTTTCACAAAAATGCAGATGCCATTCGAAAAGCTTGGCTAGAGTCTGCCAAAGCAGCGCACAAGGAAAAGCCCGATTTGATCCTGCACCTTCAAATGATCAGCACCATCGTTAGCGCTGAAGAAGTCTACAAAGGTAAAAAAGCCAATTACTCCCATAAAGATGAGCTTTGGATTTGGGCGCCCGAAGGGGAACTTGGAATAGAGTTTCTGACAAGATTTTTGGTGAATTTTAAAAACTGCCCGGGATTTGAAAATAGTCATCTCGAAGTAGAATTTTTAGGATCCAACGCCTCCAACCTCTCACTCATTTTCAAAGAAGGCTTTTTCGACATCCCTCAAAAAACCAAAAATAAAAAACTCCCCATTGCAGTCCTTCGCTTCAAACCCGGCTCCCTCAATTCCAGAAAAGCAATGGTCACCCCCTTCTTGCCCACCGTCTCAACTTGATTATTTATCTTGCAAATCCTGCCGATGCATTAGCATCGATCTTGTTTTGAAGAGAAAAACAGGATATGCAGGACCCCACCCCAAAGATGATGCATTTTTGGGGGCCCCGGGTGGCATGATAAGCAGGATAAATTTATTTTAATTTAAACGGGCGATGAGGGTGGAGCAATTATCCGAGCTTCCTGCTTTGAGCGCTCTTTGGACAATATCTTCGGCTAGCTTGTCAGGAGGTGAGTTTTCATCGATGATGGAAGCGACATCTTTTGTTGTGGCAACATCCCAAATTCCATCGCATGCAAGAATAAGATGGATGGGTTCTACTATTTCTTGGAGATTGATTTTTGTAATTTTAGGACGAGGGGATACTACATAATATTTGCCATAATATCCTCCTCCTTTCATTTCGCTATCGCCAAAAGCTCTGGCAGGAGCAAGACTTCCGTTGATACGGCCATTAAATACCATGCCTCCACGTTTTTCAATCGAACTTCGAAAACGGGGATCGTATGGTTTGGCATCGACGCTAAGTTGAATCACAATATCACCCGCTTTTAAAATTGCTCTGCAATCCCCGACATTTGCAGTCCAAAGACCCGACCCTATTTTTAAAGAAATGACTGCAACAGCGCCTGAAGTTTCTAATTTATTTTTAATTTTTGCATCTAATTGAACAAATGCTTCTTTTAAGGCGTTTCGAATATTTGTATCAGAAAGAGAGTCTTGTTTTTCAATGGCTTTTTCAATTTCTTCTGCAATATGCTCCTTTACGAATAAAGCAGTTTGATCTCCATTATGGCCGTCGATGATGCCAAAAAGTTGATAAGAAAAACGGATGGGTTTTTGTATTTGGCCTGAATAATAGACATGGGCATCTTCCTGGGTTGAACGTCTACCTTTAGTATGGGATACTGCAACATGGTTGTCGAGTTGAAGCGTATCTATTTTTGGCTTGTAAGTTCCGCCGGATTTTTGCGCCAAACGGATGAAATCAGGATTTGATTTTTGAGCTTCCAATTGTTCATTGGCAAGTCTTAATTCATTGATCAGCTTTTCTTCTACGGGTTTGGATAAAGA
>CAZXLK010000090.1:0-5684 GCA_964641775.1 uncultured bacterium
GGCTGGATCCGGATTTCAGGGACAATTTCCTGGAAGGAGACGACGGCGAGATCAGGGAATTCGCCTTCAATGAGTTTGCGGACGAAACGGCGGACATCCATTGTAGTAATGAGAACGGGGGGTTGGCCGCCGGGCGGTGTGGGCTGGACGGTGGTTCGTAGGGAATGGAGAATGAGTTGCACGGAATCGGGATCAAGAGCGAGATAGGAGCCGGCAGAAGTTTGTTTGATGGCCCCACGGACCATGTCTTCGATTTCGGGATCGAGAAGATAAACGGAAAGAACCGTTTGGCCAAGGGAATATTTGTAGCTGATGAAGCGCTTGAGAGAGCTTCTTACATATTCTGTTAAAAGAACGGTATCTTTTTCGGTTTGGGCCCATTCGCTCAAAGCCTCTAAAATTGTCCGCAAATCCTTGATCGAGACTTGTTCTTGCACTAAACGGCGAAGAATTTCGGTCAATTTTTGCAAAGGGACAAGGCGGGTCACTTCTTTGACAAGATCGGGAAAAGCCCTTTCGACAAATTCCAAAATGGCCCGAACTTCTTGTATTCCAATAAACTCACTTGCATATTGCCGGTAGAATTTGGAAATATGGAGAATCATCACTTCTAGCCCTGTCCAAAAACGGATCCCTGCGCGGCGTAAAACTTCCTGGTATTTTTCATCGACCCAAAGAGCCGGCATTCCAAGAGAGCTTTTCAAGGCAGTAAATGGAATGTTATAGCGCTGCAGGGTATCTTCGGTCTCATTGGTTAAAACCGATTTTAAAATAATTCTTCCCCTTACAATCGGCACTTCGTTGAGATGGATCGCATATTCGCCGGGATCCAATGTGAGAGACTCAGTTCGAACATGGACTCCGGGAAAGCGGACGCCAAGATCTTGATAAAGGGCATGGCGCATTTTGGGGATCATCTGATCGATGAAAGTGAGGCCCTGCCGATCCTTTCGGATGATTTGCGAAATGGCAGATCCCACGTCTAAAACAACAGGAAGTGTCAATGCATAGTCTTCCCCAACGCCGCCTGTAATTGCATGTCCGGGAACTTCAGTTTCGATGGGGCCAATTCCTGCTGCAGCTTTTGCCGCCATCCGTTTGCTGCTTTTCCAAAAAAAGTAACCCAAGCTTCCAATGATTGCGAAGAGGATTAAAAAGGCCCAGGCAGGAAATCCGGGAATCCAAGCCATCAAAAAGAGAACTCCCGCTGCAATCATGAGCGCTTTTGGCTGCATGAGCAGCTGCTGAGAAATTTCTTTTCCTAAATTGGAATCTTTTTTCTCAGAAGAGACTCGGGTAGTCACAATACCGGCAGTTACGGCAATCATTAAAGAGGGGATTTGCGATACAAGGCCCTCGCCAATGGAAAGAAGAGTAAAGGTTTTTGCGGCATTTCCAAGGGTCATTCCAAGAAGGACATTTCCAATGATGAGCCCGCCGATGATGTTGATTAAAACAATGACGATGCCGGCAATAACGTCCCCTTTTACGAATTTCATCGCGCCGTCCATGGCGCCGTATAGCTGGCTCTCTTTCGCAAGGCCCAGTCTTAGCTCTCTTGCTTGCTGCTGATCAATGATTCCCGATCTTAAATCAGCATCGATAGACATCTGTTTTCCCGGCATTGCATCCAAAGTGAAGCGGGCAGCCACTTCAGCAACCCTTTCGGCGCCTTTTACAACAACGACAAACTGAACGATGGTGATGATGAGAAAGACAACACCTCCCACCACATAGTTTCCTCCGACGACAAAGCTTCCGAATGCCCAAATAATGTGGCCTGCATAGGCGTGAAGAAGGATCTGGCGGGTGGATGAGATTGCAATGCCCAGTCGAAAAAGGGTAGTGATCAAAAGAAGCGATGGGAAAATAGAGAGCTGTGTTGCTTTTTGAATGTAAAGGGAGACTAAAAGAAGTGAGATCGAAATGCTTAAATTCATAGCAATCAAAACATCGATCACATTGGGCGCAACGGGAAAGATCAGCATCATGATGATGCAGATGATAAGAGCTGCCAATATCAGATCGCTCGAATTGCTAATCGTATTGAGCATCCGATCGCTTCCAAGGGCTCTTACGATATTGTTAAAAAAATTCCTCACTTTTCGAAAAGCTCCTTATTGATATCCGGATTTTCCTCCAGAGATTCAATCCACTTGATGATCTCGGCCACAGCAGGGTAAAGATCCTCAGGTATATATTCCGCGATTTTCCCCTTTGTGTACAGATCTCTTGCTAAATCTACATTTCGCATGATTGGGATTTTGTTTTCGATCCCTATTTTTATGATCTGATCGGCAATAGCACCTACCCCCATTGTTAAAATGATCGGCGCCGGCTCTTCTGCAGGATTGTATTTTAAAGCAACTGCGATATGAGTCGGATTGGTAATGATTGCTCGGGCCCTCCTGGCAGATCTTGGACCTTCTTGATAAGCGATTTCTCGGAAAAGCTCTCGCCTTCTGCTTTTAATGAGGGGATCTCCTTCCGTATCTTTATATTCTTGTTTTATCTCGAATTTTTGCATCATCATCTCTTTTGCAAAATTTCTCTTTTGAAAGGCTAAATCAAAAAGAGCAACCAAAAGAAAGAAAAGCCCCACCCTAATCACAGCTGAGACTAAAAAGTCATTGACAACCATTGCACTTCCAAGAGCCGGCATTAAAACGGTCGAAATGATTAGGGGAAGGCTTTTTTTAATGATCATGAAAATGATGATGGCAGCGCCTGTGATTTTGGCGATCGACTTCAGCAGCTCAACAAGAGTTTTTATCTTGAATTTTTGTTTAAGTCCCTCAATCGGATTGAGCTTTTTTAAATCAAATTTCATCGGCTCAAAGGAAAAGACGGGTCCAATGACTAAAAAACTCACTATGACCCCAACGAGCGACGTGATCACCATGATCGGAAGGCTTGTTGTCAAAATGAGCTGCAATGCATTGCCAAAATAACCGGGTGCGAGATTGTCGAAATCGGCGCCAATATCCGGCACCGCTCGAAACATTTGCACCATGAAAGAGCCAATTTTATCAAACAGCACCCCCATTGACGCAATTGCAGCGCCAAGAGAGACAATGAAGGTCATTGCAGATGGGAGATCTTGGATTTTAGCAACTTGCCCCTTTTTTCGGGCATCTTTTAACTTCTTCGGCGTTGCCTTCTCGGTCTTTTCAGCCATGGTAGTAAAAGACTAACGGGAACTAGCCTCCTGAGTCAAGCTCAAGAAAATCTTGCAAAAAGGGGGAGTCATTGCTAGACTATCCATCCCTTTAAGAGGCTTTAGTTACATTTATGATTCGATTGGATAAAGAGAGCATTGTTCATGAACAAATGATGGATGATCTAAAAGAACTTTTGCCGCTCTCGGCAAAAGTGCACCGCAATACCTTGGGGACTTATTATGAAGTTATGAATGATTTGTTTAATCAGATCTTTCAGGGGGAAATAAAAGATGGGGCAGCAAAAGAAAGAAAATATCAAACTGCCCTATGTAAGACCAAAAAATCTGTAGATTCCATGATCTCATTAACCGCAAAAACAAGTGAAATAATGAGAAAATATAATGGTAATGTAGAAAAGAAGCAATGGGAAGAAATTAATAACAATGTAATCTATTCATTTCACTATAATGTTGTAGTATCTGCTTATGTAGAAGAATTGAGAGCATGTATCGATGATCCTAAGCATTATCATTTTCCCAAATTTGGCGAACCGGAATCTAGAAAGACAACGCCTTTATATGTCGAAATGCTGAACAAAATTACCTTAAAATTTGAAGAAATTGAAAAAGATGATAAAGCCGAATGGGACTTTGTTGAAGAGGAATTTGCAGCATTCGAAGACATTTAATTAAAATGATCACAAAACTCTAAACAAAGGAAAAACCATGTCAGTACAAATGAATGTAAATGTTGAAGCATATAGGCAAAAAGTATTCGCAACGGACGAGGCTATCAGAAGATGCAATCATGCAATTTACAATCTTAGAGAAGCTCAAAGATTGATGCGTAATGTACCCACGACTGGTTTACATAATCCCTCTGAATTTGATTTGGACAGAATAGGACAAATTTATTCAAAACTTGCAGATGCGGATCGAACAATCCAAGGGATCATGTTAATATACAGATCTAGGCTTTAAATTTAAAGTAACCGATTTTTAATTAACTATTTCCATTATTCTGTTGCTTTCTAAGCTCGAAAAGATGTTTAATACATAATTGCTGGAGTTATATAGTTTAGTGCAATTAATAAAATGAGGTAATAATGTATAAAAACATTAAAAAATTAATGGGGGGAGGATTATTAAGTTATGTGCCCTCTTTTGAAAATCCATCATACAATGATGTTGATTTGCCTATAGTATACGAATGGTTCGGAAATCATTATTATCCTGAGAGAGAATTTTCTGATGGAAACCAAAAAGTTTTAGCAGATCATCTATTGCTTTTTCAGCCGAAGGCAATTTTGGAAATAGGAGTACAAAGAAATCCTCTTGAACTTTCTTCAACAGGAATAATTTTAAAATATAAAAATTTAGATGCTAAATATATTGGTGTAGATCTCGAGGATAAGTCTTTTTTAAATGATCCTTCGAAAAACATTTATACAATCAAAACGGATTCTGCAGATTATGAAGCTGTTTATGATTTAATGCAAAAGCTAAATATAGAAGAATTTGATTTAATATTTATTGATGGATTTCATTCAATAAATAGAGTGCTCAAGGAACTGAAATATATAGAAAATCTCTCAGAATTTGGTGTCGTCATCATGCATGACACGAATTGGCATCCTGGTCCTACAACCATCTTTGATGCGATAGACAATAATGTATATCACAAGCAAAAGTTTTGCACAGATCAAAACGATAATGGGATTGCCGTTTTTTATAGGAATTCAATTATGAAAAAATAGGATGACGTCTCCGTCTTGGACGATGTATTCGCGGCCTTCTGAGCGGGCTTTGCCCGCTTCGCGGGCACCGACTCGGCCGTTGTAGCGGATCATGTCTTCATAAGAGACGACTTCGGCGCGGATAAAGCCCTTTTCAATATCGGTGTGGATTTTACCGGCGGCTTCGGCGGCAGTTGTTCCTTTACGGATTGTCCAGGCGCGGGTTTCGATCTCGCCGGTTGTGATGAAGGTGATGAGATCGAGGAGTGAAAAGGCTTCTTTGACGAGGCGATCGAGACCTGATTCTTTAAGGCCAAGACTCTTCAAGAAATCAAGAATGTCTTTTTCATCAAGGCGGGAAATCTCCTCTTCGATTTTGGCGCAGATCGGAACGACGCCGCTACCTTCTTTTTCGGCATAATCGCGGACTCTTTGAACGAGGGGATTCTCAAGAGTTGGAAGATCGTCTTCCGAAACATTGCAGATGTAGAGAACTTTCTTTTTGGTAAGGAATGGATAAAGGCGGCAGATGGCTTCTTCTTCTTTAGTGAGTAGAAGTGAGCGAAGAGGAAGATTTTGGTTGAGATGGGAGATCGATTTTTTGAAAAATTCAAGGGTAGGGATCATCTCTTTTTTCCCCTTGGCTTGTTTTTCCATGCGGGAAAGGGAATTTTCTGCCATTTGCAGATCGGAAAGGATCAGCTCCAGCGTGATCACTTCAATATCGTCCAGAGGATCTACTTTGCCTGCAACGTGGATGATATCTTGGCTCTCGAAACAGCGGACCA
>CAZXLK010000091.1:0-5426 GCA_964641775.1 uncultured bacterium
TGGAACCAAAGGGTCTCGCCTCACTTCCAATATTTCCATCGCAGGCCGCTATCTCGTTCTCCTTCCCAATAATGCCCATCGAGGCGTTTCTCGAAAAATTGAAGAGAAAGAAGCAAGAGACCGCCTAAAAAAACTCATCAGTTCTTTTGAAATGCCGCAAGATATGGGCCTCATCTGCCGCACTGCAAGTGCAAGTGCAACGACCGACATGCTCATTGAAGAGGCAACCGATCTTCTCCACAGCTGGCAAGCAATTGTCGAAAAATTCGATCAATCGACAGGAGCTGTCCTCCTTTATGAAGAATCGGATCTCATCAAAAGGGCTGTTTTGCTCTGTGTCGATAAAAAATTCGATCGGCTTCTCATCGATGATTATTCCACCTATCAAAGATGCAAACAGATTTATCAAAAATATGCTGCAGAACATGACCTAAACATTGAATTTTATCGCGACAAAACTCCCATATTCGAAAGGTTCAATGTCGAAAAAGAAATTGATCGGGCAACACGCCGCAAAATCTGGCTTGGATCGGGAGGCTATCTCTTTTTTGATCGCACGGAAGCTATGCATACGATCGACGTCAACTCGGGGAGAAGCTCATCAAATCCTACAGGCGGCGATGTCGAAGAGACTCTTGTCCGCATTAACCTCGAAGCAGCCGAAGAGATTGCAAGACAGCTTCGGATCCGAAATATTGGCGGACTCATCATTTGCGATTTCATCGACATGCGCTCTCGCAAAAATCAAAAGCGGGTTTTAGAAAGGCTAAAGGGCTGCATGAAAGAGGATACTGCAAAATGTACGATTCTTGGAATGAGCGAATTTGGCCTCGTCGAAATGACCCGCCAAAGAAGCCGCGAATCGCTTGCACAAACGATTTATACAAGCTGCCCTTATTGCAGTGGAAGCGGACTTGTCAAAAGCCATGACAGTATTTCCGTTGAAATAGAAAGGGCATTGAAAAAGCTGATCCTTTGCCAAAACCAATTTGCTTTAAAGCTCGTCACCCACCCCGAGCTCAACCGCTTTCTCGATGACGGGGATAAAGACTACTATGTCAAAGTGGCAGGCCTATCGAACGCCCATCTTGAGTTTGGAGTCAGCGATACGCTTCATTTAAACGATTATCTTTTTTATTCAACGCTCAATGGACAAAAAATCGACGCATGAAATCCTCCTTTCCGATGCCCTTCAGGAAGTAAAGGGAAAAATACCCAATAAATATTTTACTATCCTGAACCAATTCATTGGATCGTACCGGCTGGCGCTAGGCGATGCATTTGATTCTGAGATCCCCAATTTACTTCTCTTTTTGCAACTTGCTGCCATGCAATTCAAAGAGCGCTACTCCTTCGAGTCTTATCATAAAAAAGTGCGCCATCCGATCGATTATTTTCGATTTGCCATGGATTTTATCCGCCCTCTTGTCGACCTTCCCCATTCCAAAATTTTCGGCCTGGAGCATTTTGAGGCGGCTGCAAAGGCGCTCCAAAGAAAAGAAAATGTGATCCTTCTTGCCAATCACCAAACAGAGCCCGATCCGCAGCTCATCACAATTCTTTTAGAAAAAACCCATCCTGAGATTTCCGAGAACATCATTTATGTCGCAGGAGAAAGGGTGACGACAGATCCCCTTGCAATCCCTTTTAGCATGGGGTGCGATCTTCTTTGTATCTATTCCAAAAGATATATCGACCACCCAATCGCTTTTAAAGCCCAAAAACAGCAGCACAATAAAAATACAATGGAAGAAATGCGGCGTCTTTTGGAAGAGGGAGGAAAAATAATCTTTGTAGCTCCCAGTGGAGGACGTGATCGAAAAAATAAAAAAGGAATTGTGGAAGTTGCCCCATTTGATCCATCGAGCATTGAGATGTTTTATCTCATGGCAAAAAAATCCAAAACTCCCACCCTTTTTCTTCCCCTTGCCCTCTCCACCTACGATCTTTTCCCTCCCCCCGTTACCATTCAAAAAGAGCTGGGAGAAGTAAGAACTGTCAGCCGAACTCCCGTCTTTATTTCTTTTTCCTCTCCCTTTGATATGGAGCACTTTCCCGGCTCCACTGTGAAGGACCGGATGAAAAAAAGAGAAAACCGTGCTCGAGAAATATGGTCCATTGTTGATACAATGTACAGAGGTTGTGAAAAAATGGATCGATGATGAGACACCTACTTTTTCTTTTTGCTGCAGCTCTAGCTTCAATGACTCAAGATGTCGTAACAGTTCCCGATGCATCGGGGCTGCCTCTTTTAAGTCCCGATTTAGCCGATCGAAAAATGGCAAAACTTCGCCTCATGAATGGAATGGAGCTAATTGTCGTCTCCGATGAAAGGGCGGATCATTCAGCTGCTGCTGTGACTGTTGAGGTCGGATCTTGGAGTGATCCTCAAGAATTTCCCGGAATGGCCCATTTTTGCGAGCACATGCTTTTTATGGGAACGGAAAAATATCCGGATGAAAATGCTTTTATGGCAAATGTCACCGATATGGGGGGCATGACCAATGCATTTACCGCATCGGATCGAACCGTGTATATGTTTTCTTCCAATCCGGAAGGCTTTTCAAATCTCTTAGATCATTTTGCCCATTTTTTCATCGATCCCCTTTTTAAAACTGCCAACATTGCAAGAGAAATGCACGCTGTCGATCAGGAATTTGCAAAAAATGTGGAGCATGACGGCTGGCGCATCCAGATGATCTTAAAAGAGCTGGGAAATCCGCTTCATCCCAATCGGATGTTCAACTGCGGCAATTCCGAAACGCTCTCCCACATTCCACAAAGCGCACTGCAAAAATGGCACAAAGAGCATTACAGCGCAAATCGGATGAAAGCCATCATCTATTCCTCCATGAAATTGGATAAACTCAAAGAGCTTGCCGTCTCAACATTTAACGCGGTGCCTGTAACGGTAGAGTCCGAAAAGATCGATCCTTCAATTCCCCTCACAACCGTAAATCAACATGGCACCATCACCTACATCAAGCCGGTAAAAAATGAAAAAATGCTCATGTTTTTATGGGAGCTTCCTCCAAATTTAAGTATTGATTCTACAAAATCGGCAGAGCTCATCGCCTACACTTTAAAAAGAGGGCAAAAATATAACCTCTATGAAAAGTTAAAAAAAGAAGATCTCATTGAATCTTTGAATATCTCTGTGGACGATAATGGAGGAAGCCATAAATTTTTTGAAATTTCCATTGAGCTCACAGACCATGGAATGAAAAAAATCGATGAGATTGGCCAAAATGTTTTTCAAGCAATTTCTCTCATCCAATCGACCGGGATTCCAGCTTATCTCTTCCACGAAAAAAATGAGCTCTCCCAAATCAAATACCAATATCACTCTAGAACCGATGCCTTTACCTACGTGACAAAAACAGCCGAACTTTTGCCAGATGAGGCCCTGGAGAGCTTTCCCAAAAATATCCTTCTTGGCTCTTCGTATTCTCCAAAGGCAATTGGAGAGGCAGCATCCTATCTCAAAGCTGAAAAATGCATCATTCTCGTTTTAGGCTTTGATGGAGTAAAACCTGAGAGACAAGAAAAATGGCTGGGAGGAGAATATGCGGTCCGTCCCATTCCTTCTAACTGGCTCCATGCCTGGCAAAATGCAGCGCCAAATCATGAGATCCGTCTTCCGGAGCCTAATCTTTTTGTCCCCACAGATCTTCATACCATTGCAAATCTCGATGACCAAACGATCCTAATTTCCAAAAATGATGAGGGCGTAGCCTATTATTCCCATCTTCCCGAATTTAAAAATCCGGAAGCCGCGATTCGGCTTCACATTCTCTCCCCCGAGCTAAAACCAACTGCCCGCTCCCAAGTTTTAAGCGCCCTCTTTGCCTCCTATTTTACCGATATGCTCCATCCAACTCTTAGTTCTGCAAAAGATGCCGGGCTTAGCGCTGAAATTTTTGCAGACAGGTCCCGGATCCAAATCAAGATTGATGGATTTAGCGAAAAAGCAATCCTTCTTTTGCAAGAAATCCTCCATGAATTTCCCCCGGCCCCTCCAAGCAAAGAAAAATTTCTCCTCTACCTAGCCTATTTAGAAAAAGAGTGTGCAAATGGCCAAAAAGATTTGGCGGCAAAACAAGCCTTAAATCTTTTGCAATCTCTCATTCAGCCGGAAAAAGCCTCCAAAGAGGAAAAATTAGCTGCTCTTAAAACAATCGAATACGAAGACTTTTTACTTTTTTCTGAAAGACTTTTGCAAAAGACCTATATCGAAGCATTCTTTTCGGGCAACATGACCCTAAAAGATGCCGAATCGGCATGGCTGGATGTGATCCATGTCATTGGGGCCAAAGAGCCATTTTTGAAAAAAGATCATCCCGAAGCTCTGGCAGCTCCCCTTCCGGTTGGCCCATATTCCATCCAAAAAGAAACCGCAGTCCTTGGAAATGCAGCCCTTCTTTCCCTGGATTTTGGAACATTTTCTCATCCTTCAAGAGCTGCGCAAGAGCTTCTCTCGATGGCTGTGAAAGAGGCTTTTTTCAACGAGCTAAGAACCAAGCAAAAAACAGGTTACATTGCAACGACAGAGAGCCTTAATTTTCCGGACCGCCTCTATCAATTTTTCGTCGTCCAGTCGATTTCCCACCAACCCCAAGATCTTCTTTACCGTTTCGAGCTCTTCTTCGAAGACTTTCTTGAAAATTTCTCCACCAACATCTCCCCCAATCGCTTTACAACCCTGCAAGAAAGCGCCATCCACAGCTTAAAAAATAGCTGCTGCAACCTCAAAGCAAAAGCAGATCTTTTTGATAAACTCGCTTTCCAATACAACGCCGACTTCGACTATCTCACCAAAAGAATCAATGCAATCCAAAACTTAAACTACGAAGAATTCTCTAAAACCTCCCGCCAATTTCTCTCCCGCGCTAACAGAAAACGGCTCGCGATCCTCTTCGAAGGCAAACTCGCCTCCCCCTTCGCCTACCTCCCCATCACCCCGGATCAGCTCGCAGAGCTCGCCAAAGGAAATTTCACCTTGAGAGAAGAAACCACAGAGATGAAATAAAATTATCGAAACATCAGACAAACTCTATTTTCCCCTCGTCTATTTCTTGGATTGCAAAAGGAACAGGATTTACAGGATATGCATGATTTGCAGGATAGGATTAAGAAAAAAATATTTCTATTTTATCATGCAAATCATGCATATCCTTTTCCATCATGGTTTCCTTGGTGCATACAAGAGCCCCTGAGATCAAAGCAGATCAACGATCAAACAATGGAACGATAGGAACGATAAATTATTTTTTAAGTTACTCCGTGACCCTATCCTCAATCAAGAAATCACACAAGAGGACCCCTCGCGCGTACCAAGTGACAAGTGTCCAAGGGCCGAGGGCCCTTTTTAAGAGAACTTCCTGACGGCCGCAAGCCCGAGGCAAACGTCGATGCCCCAGTAGTCG
>CAZXLK010000092.1:0-5316 GCA_964641775.1 uncultured bacterium
TTTATTTTAGCCCTTTTTTTTGGAATTGGGACTGTTTTAGCCTCCGCCATGCAATTTGCCCTTCCTTCATGGCGCTCTTCCATGCAGGCGCTCATGTTTGGACAGGCCGCAACGATGTCTGATTTTCACATCTATCTATACGCTGCTATGACCTTCATTGTCTTGTCGTTTGTCATCTTCATGTTCCGCCCACTTTCTTTAGTTCTGTTCGACAAAGATTTTGCAAAAAGTATAAAGGTTCCGGTAGCTCATGTAGAGCGGGTCATTTTTTGGCTTTTTCTATTTTCTCTTATTTTGGGAATTCGAAGCGTTGGCATTGTCTTAATGTCCGGCATGGCAATTGCCCCGGCAATTGCAGCGAGGCAATTTACAGATCGGGTCCGCTCATTTTTTATTCTATCTGCTGTATTTGGAGCGCTCAGCGGCATTATTGGAAATATGATTTCGGTATCTTGCAGTAGCCACTTTGCCATGCCAACAGGGCCATTGATTATCCTCACAGGAGCCTTCTTTGCCATCGGATCTCTTCTATTTGCTCCAAAAAGGGGGCTTCTTTTCCGAGCGCAAAGAATGATAGCTTTTCGCATCTCTTGTCAAAAAGAAAATCTTTTAAAAACCATGTGGAAAAAAGATGTCCCTTTGACTTTTCAAGGGCTTAAAAAGATCCACCCAACAACATCTTTTGTTATGCTTGTCCTTTCCCGTAGTTTGCAAAAGGGGGGCTGGGTTAACTTCGATGGCAAAGAGTATTTATTAAGTAAAGATGGGAAAAGAAAAGCAGCATCAATTGTTCGTCTCCATAGACTATGGGAGCTTTATCTTTCGAGCGAGCTCGGAGTAAAAGATGAGAAAATCCATTTAAATGCAGAAGAAATGGAGCACATTCTCACTCCCGAAATTGAAGAAAAGCTTACCAAACTTCTCTCCGATCCAAAACTCGATCCTCATGATCAACCCATACCCGAGAGGACTCTTTTATGAATCCTTATTGGGACTGTAATTTTTTTGAATTCTTTGCCATTTTCTTTTCGAGAATTTTTTCTTATCCATTAGCTCCGGATGAAGTGCAGCTTTATACCCTGGCAACTGTTGCCATTTCTTGCGGCCTTCTTGGCCCTTTTCTTGTTTTGAAGCGGATGACGATGTTTGCAAATTCTATCTCGCACACAATCTTGATTGGAATTGTCCTTGCTTTTCTGATCACAGGTGTGATGTTTACCCCAATGACTCTTCTCATTGGAAGTTTTGCAGCAGCGCTTCTCACCGCTTTTTTTACGGAAGGAATGACCAGGCTTTTTCGTGTCTCGGAAGATGCAAGCGTAGGATTTGTTTTTTCTACCCTGTTTGCTCTAGGCATTTTTCTCGTAACAATTTTTACTCGAGATGTCCATTTGGGTCTTGAATCCATTACCGGAAATGTCGATGCGCTGCAACTCTCTGATCTTCAGTTAGGGATAGGTCTTGCTCTTTTAAACATTTCCATCATCTTTTTATTTTTCCGCCAGCTTCAAATTGCCGCATTTGATCGTGCGTATGCATCCACGCTTGGAATCCGTGCTTCCCTCTTTCATTTCCTATTTCTTTTTCTAACTGCTGCCGTTTGCGTCGGATCGTTTCGAGCAGTTGGCGTCCTTCTTGTCCTTGCATTTTTAACAGGTCCCTATCTCACCGCCCGGCTTTTCAGTAATCGTCTCAAAACGCTCCTCATCCTCAGCCCCGCCCTTGGCATCCTCGCCTCCTTCATCGGTGTTGCCTTCTCCCGCCATTTCCTCACCATTTACTCCATTCCCCTTTCCACCGGAGGACTCGTCGTCTGCACCATCGGCCTTTTCTATCTTATTGGAAATATCATCAAAAAAACCGTCGTAAAAAATTTAACCACAGAGACACCGAGATTAAGAGGCAACACAGAGATTTAATTTTTTCTTTTTGCGAGAGAGAGCAAAAAGAAAAGATCTCACCGCAAGAGGCGGGGGAGAGGTCGAAAGTACGCTGAGGGGTCCTTAGCCAGGCCCCGGTAGGGGCGGAGCATCCTTCTTTTTTGCTCTCTCTCGCAAAAAAGAAGATTTTCTTCTCTCTCTCTGTGCTGCCTCTTCTTCTTCTCTTGTCTCTGTGGTAAAAATTTTACACAAACTTGAGTAATCAGACTGTTTTTTCCTTAAATTCTAACCTCTCTCCGTGGTAAGGTACTTACATGCGAAAACGGATTGCGCTCTTAGGAAGTACCGGGTCTATTGGACATAGTACGCTGAAAGTTGTAAGACATTTGTCTGAGGATTTGGAAATTGCCTGCTTGGCGGCAAAGTCAAATATTGATGCGCTCTATGTTCAGGCTTTGGAATTTCAGCCCAAGTTGATCGCTGTTTTTGATGAAAGGAAGGCGGGGGAGTTGCAAAAAAGACTCCCTCAATTTGTTGTGTTAGCTGGGATGGAAGGGTTGGAGGCAGTTGCGAGTTTTGGCGAGGCCGATTTTGTCATGCTTGCGATGACGGGAAGTGCGGGGATAAGGCCGGCGGTTTCTGCAATTCGAAAAGGGAAACAAATTGGACTGGCCAATAAGGAAGCGCTTGTCGCCGGCGGAGAATGGATTAGCTTGCTTGCAAAGGAAAAAGGAGTTCAGATTTTGCCTGTGGATAGTGAGCATTGCGCCTTGCACCAATGTTTAGATGGGGAAGATCTGGAATCGGTGAGAAAGTTGATTTTAACGGCATCCGGTGGCGCTCTTCGGGATAAAAGTTTTGAAGAATTGAAGGATGTGAAGATAGAAGATACGTTAACCCATCCGAATTGGAACATGGGAGCAAAAGTTACGATCGATTGCTCAACATTGATGAATAAGGGGCTTGAAATCATTGAGGCCAGGTTTTTGTTTGGGATTGCACCGGAGAAAATTGAAGCGGTGATTCATCCACAAAGTAAAATCCATAGCTGCGTAGAATTTGTCGACGGCTCGATTTTGGCTCAAATTGCAGAGCCCGATATGGTTCTTCCGATCCAATATGCATTGACCTATCCAAAAAGACAAAAAAGTCTTTGTCCCCCTTTTTCTTTTAACGGCACAATGACTTTCCATCCCCCTGATTTTAAAAAATTTCCTTGTCTTGGACTTGCACTGCATGCTTTGAAAGCCGGAAAAAGCTATCCTTGTTTTCTCAATGCAGCAAATGAGGTTCTGGTGGAGAGGTTTTTACAGGGGGAGATCTCATGGATGGCAATTGGGGAGAAGCTGGACCAATTAATCTCTTCACATGACAGCTCTGATGTGTTAAGCTTGGAGGCAATTCTTGGAGTTGATCTCATGGCTAGACAACTTGCAAGAGCAGGATAAAGTATGGAAACTATTTTATACGCCTTTCTTGCAGTTTTAGGACTTGGATTTCTTGTCTTTATCCATGAGCTTGGCCATTACTGGGTTGCCAGAAGAGAAGGGATGAAGATAGAGGCCTTTTCTATAGGCTTTGGAAGGCCCCTTTTTACCTGGGAAAGGGATGGGGTCAAATGGATGATTTGTCTTTTGCCCTTTGGCGGCTATGTCCGGATTGCAGGAATGCAGCGAGAAGGGAGCCGAGAGCCTTATGAAATTACCGATGGATTTTATGCCAAAAGGCCTTGGGCCAGGATCAAAGTTGCTCTAGCCGGTCCATTAGTTAACATTGTTTTTGCAATTGGGGCTTTATTTTTCATTTGGATAGCAGGTGGAAGAACCAAACAGTTTGCTGAATTTACCGGTCGAATCGGCTGGGTAGATCCTCAATCGGCTTTGTATGAATTAGGCGTTAGGCCCGGCGATGTCATTGATCGTTATGACAACCACGCCTTTCATGGATTTAAAGATCTTCTTGTCGCATCGCTCATGAAAGATAAAACCATGCGGATCGAAGGGCATAAGATCGATTACACGAGCGGCAAAAGATCCAATTTCGATTATACATTAAACACTTATGAAAATCCTCAAATTGCAAAAGAAAAACTTTTTACGATTGGGGTATTTTCTCCCGCCTCCTATTTAATTTACGATGGAGGAGAGCTTTTTCAAGGATCTCCTATTGCAAATAGTGGTATTCAGCCGGGAGATCGAATTCTTTGGGCAGATGGAGAGATGGTTTTTTCCATCCAGCAATTAAGCTTTCTGACCAATGAATCGACAGCGCTCTTAACTGTGCAAAGAGATGGAAAAATTTTCCAAACTAAGGTGCCTCGCGTCCAATTGGATGATTTGAAAATGAAGCCGTTTGAAAAGGCTGAAGTGGGGGATTGGCAATATGAGGCTGCAATCAAAGGAAAATTGCAGGAGCTTTATTTCATTCCTTTTAATCTCTCTCCCGATTGCATCGTCGAAAGCAAGGTCGATTTTTTAGATCCTCAAGAGGAGGGTTTATACTTTCAAAAATGCCAAAGATGTACTTATAACACCCCAATTGTTGAGGGGGATAAAATCCTTGCAGTCGATGGCAAGCCGGTCCATTTTTCTTATCAGCTTTTACAAGAGCTCCAAACTCGGCATGTTGTATTAATTGTAGAGAGAAATCCATCTGCGATTGAAAAAATTTTGTGGACGAAGGCTGACTCACAATTTGATCAGTTCGAGCCACAAGCTCTTTTAGCCATGATCGGATCGATTGGGACAGACCATCTTATAAAAGATCAGGGAGATCTTCATCTTTTGAATCCGGTGGTTCCTACGACAAAATCGGAGCTCATGTTTACAAATGAGCAAAAAGTTGCACAAGATAATGAGCTTGCATCTGTGAAAAAAGAGATCCAAAAAATTGGCGATGCTTCGAAAAGAAACGAGGCGTTAAAGACGCTTGAATTGGGGCAAAAACGGCTCATCTTGGGAGTGCCACTTAAAGACCGCGAAGTGATTTACAATCCTAATCCGATCAAACAATTTGGCTTTGTTCTTGCCGATACTTGGCGTACCCTTTCCGGTTTATTTTCCGGCATGCTCAATCCCAAATACATGAGCGGGCCTGTTGGCATTGTCCATGTGGTACATCAAAGTTGGATGGTGGGATTCAAAGAGGCGATTTTTTGGATGGCAGTCATCAGTCTCAATCTTGGTATTGTCAATCTCCTTCCGATCCCAGTGTTAGACGGCGGCCATATCGTCTTTTCCTGCGTTGAAATCGTAAGAAAAAAACCCCTTAGATCAAAAACGATGGAGAGATTGATTTTTCCTTTCATCGGCCTCCTAATTGCCTTCTTTATCTATATTACTTATCAGGATATAGCACGCTTATTCTCTAAATTCCTATAACCCGTGACCGATACCGTGACCGATACCGTGACCGATACCGTGACCGATACCGTGAC
>CAZXLK010000093.1:0-5281 GCA_964641775.1 uncultured bacterium
ACAGATTATGCCATTGCTGACGTAAGACAATTTGGCACGGAATTTAGTTTACAAACTAACGAACCTTCAAAACCTCGGAGGTCCAATTTTCATTGGTCTTGGGGATATCGTGTTGGCGCCGCTTACTATCTTCCCCATGATGAATGGGATCTGAATTTTAGTTGGACTAGATACAGCACTAAAGCTATGGATCATTTTGGAGAAAAGGGGACAGATACAGTTGGAAATCTTTATGGAGTGGCAATTGCGAATGTTTTCGCCCAAATCTCTGATCTTCATTGGAAAATAAAATATACAACAATTGATTTAGAAGTAGGACGAGGATTTTTTTTGAATCCTAATTTTACAATTCGCCCTTTTGCAGGATTAAAAGCGGCGTGGATTAGTCAAAATGGCAATATTGTTTATATTCAATCAAGTCCGCTCATTCCGGTTAACTTAGAAGTCACTGCTCCAATAGCATTTAAAAATAATTTTTCAGGAGTAGGACCAGAAGCTGGCTTAGACCTGCAATTTTTCTTTAATGGCCATTGGAGTCTCTTTAATCAATTTTCAGCTTCGCTTCTTTATGGAAAATTTGATGTTAATTTTAATATGGACGCCTTCTCAGAAATCTTTGCCCTTGAGCTTTTTGGACTGATTGCTAATACGCATCGAATTTCTCCTATGACACAAGCTTGTTTAGGTTTTGGCTGGGAAACCGATTTTCACGAAAACCAACTTTATTTGTCCCTCCATCTTGGTTATGAACTCCAGGTATGGTGGCGGCAAAATCAGCAACTCAGTTTTGATACATACCAGAAATGGACACGCTTTGCAGAACATTTAACAATTCATGGATTAACGGTCGATGCCCGCATTGATTTTTAGAAAAAAACGATCATTTTTATTTTTTTTCTTATCGCTCTCATACCGAGGCATGTGCCATGAAGCTATTGAAACGCGCCTTTCAGAACTAGAAGAAAAAATAGATCAAGTGTACACGGAAACTGTTTACAAACAGTGCGGATTGACTCTTTCAAGTGCTTTTCCTGATCTCACAGACAATAACAGCTGGTCATTCTCTTCGAGCCTACTTGTATGGCAGCTTTTTGAATACGGCACCGCCTATGCCATTGTAGACAATACCACTGCTTTCACTGGCTCACTACATGAAGGATCTACTGCTAGAAATGACTTTGATTGGGCAGTTGGGTATCGTATCGGAATTGGTTACAATTTCTTTTATAACCAAAGATCCTGCTCAAATTGGGATGTGCAATTTCATTATACTTATTTCCATACACATGAGAGTGACAAAGCAGAAACCGTTAATGGATTTCCCGTCGATTTTGGTGTGATCTCAGTTGGTTTTCCGTCTGCTATTTCGGGTTCGGTTGAATATAACCTTGCAATTCAAAAATGGCGGGTTAAATTTATGACCTTTGATCTAGATATAGGCGATCACCTATTTTTCACTCATAATTTAAGTTTTCGCCCCTTTTGCGGCTTAAAAGGCGCTCTCATTTTCCAACGTGTCAACGCACAGTTTTTTAATGCTCTTTCATCTCCTTTGGATATAAAGAATGAGCATAATGATTTTCGAGGCATTGGCTTAACAACGGGCGCGGATGCCTATTACCGTTTTAATTCTAATTGGAGTCTATTTAATTCTTTCTCAAGCTCTTTGCTTTTTGGCAAATTTCATCTTAAATCCATACTTACTACTGCTGATGCATCAAGGATAGGACTGGTTTTAAATTTTTCGAATTTGTCCGACAATGCAACCCGTGTGTTGCCACAAATCCAGAATATTTTTGGTCTTTCATGGGAAAAGAATATCTTGCAAGATAGTACCCACATCTCTTTTAGAATAGGTTATGAAGTTCAATACTGGTGGGGACAGAATCAACTTAACCATTATCTTGCAACTGTTGGTTATCTCTATTCAAAAAATAATGCAGATCTTTCCATTCAAGGAGTCACCATCGACTTAAAAATCGATTTTTAATAGAAAGTCTTTTAAGGAAAGTTAACAGTCGAAATAGCACTTTGTGAGCCTGTTCTGTCAATTGCAGAAACACCATAAGTGACAGATCCATTTTGCACAGCATTATGATCAATAAATTCAGTAATGTCGGGCGTGAATTGCCTCAAGTAATTTCCATTTCTATAAAGTGCATAAGCAACAAGATTTGGGTCAGTAGACTCAGTCCAACTGACTGTATTGAAATACTCAGTAAAAAGACCTAAATTATTCGAACTCTGTACGACTGCGAGATTTGTTGGAGCAGCAATTAAGGTTCTAGAACCAGTTGCAGCACCAATCGTATTAAAAGTCCCATCTGAACTAACCCATACGACTGCAGCATTAATCACATTTCCACCTGTCGCGATACTCGCTACACGAGGGTAACCATTATCAATCCCAATGGATAAATTTGCAGAAGGCAAATAGCTATTTATAAATGGACCTATCACTTGTGATTCCACAGTACTAACGACAACATTGTTCCCATCAAAATTCATAAATCCAATCACAACATCGCTTAATGAATTAATCGCAGCGTCCACTTGAAAACAATAGATATTCCCAATCGCAAGTGTATTCAAATCAGTAAAAGACTGGCCTGATTGACGGACAGCAGATTCGATATTGTAAGTAGCGCCATCATAAGAAATTGTCCAAATAGCAAAAATATTTCCTCCTGAATCATATCCCACATGTGAAGAAAAATTGGAAGGATTACCCTGGCCTGAATTGGAAAGAGGAACAGGCACACTCCAAGTTGCCGCACCTGAGGGTAATTGAGAATAAACTACAAACACATTGGTATATTTTGAGCCGCTTTGTATAAAACGAAACCAAACGACAGTAGCATTTCCATTGCTATCCAGTGCTACATGCGGATAATTATGATTAAGAGAGGCAGGGACAATAGGATTAGCAGTATTCAAAGTTCCACCAACTCTTGAAGAACATGACAAAATATGATCTTGACATGAGACAGTTGTTGTATGCCATACTGCCATCGCAGTTCCATTTGAACTAATCGCAATATCAGGATTGCTTGAGTTAGCAGCTGAAAGGGTGCTAGGTAATAGACTCCATGTGCCTCCAAAAAGCAATCTAGTAGAAGCTTTTACAAGACCTGCGCTTACCCAAACTGCTATTGCATTCCCATTTGAATCGACTGCAAGCCGAGGAGTCGTTGCCCCAGATGACGAGATAGTAGTAGAACTGCTCCAACTCCCATTTAATGGCAGGGTCGCGACATTAACTACTGAATTCGAATTAAGCCAAATCACAGTGACATTACCACTGCCATCAACCCCAATCTTTGGAGATGAAGAACCTGAACCAGATAATGTTTGAGCAGCGCCCCAATTCTTCCCTACCGGCAAAAAGCTGGCCATAATGAGGCCATTTTCTACCCAAACAGCAGTAGCGTTTGCATTTGCATCCATCACAACATAAGGATCAGAAGAATTATCGGTTTTCGAAGAAGAAAGAGTCACAGGTGTGCCCCAATTAATCCCTGCGGATGGATTAATTGGCGCCGGTGTGCATTGCAATTGAACAAAGGAAAAAATAAAAAATAAAACTAATCTTTTTTTCAATTGAATCCCATCCTTTCGCATACTTCAGGAATAAAACGATAAATAGCGGGTTCCTGATCTTCAATCTCATAACCAGATTCCAAAAGCTCGGAAACCTCGTATTCTGAAAGAGATCGAGTGTCAATATTTAATCTGGTTTTTCCAAAATAAAAAAGTCCTGCATTCTTATTGGCATAATAATTAATGCGCATTTCAGGTTTCCGCAATTTAACCGCTTCTTTTAGGCCTATCAATTTGGGAGTATAAGGCGGCCATGTAAAACCATGAGAAAGCTCGGGCTGGAAGATTGTTTTTGCAACACCTTTATCAGGATTTTGATAGGGAGGACTAATAAGTTCTGTTGTTTCAATAAGTAGCTTTCTCCTAGGGAACATTTGAATTTTATAGGCATCATAAAAATCGCTTGCAAGTGTGACACCTGGATAATCTTCATATTTCTCTAATATTTCTGTAAGATTATCAGCACTGGGAGGGACAAGGAATTCATTCACATCTATAAAGACCAGCCATTTTGCTTCTTTTTGATAATGACATTTAATATCATGTTCATAAGCGATTACTTGTGTGCTTAATGACCATAAAAATATTTTTTCTTCTTTTAAATATCCTAAGTTATCAGGCCATTGAGTTAAGGTGACCAAGCCTTGTTTAATATAAGGTTCCAATACTTCGAAGTAACGGTCTTTGCTGTTATTGTTATACAAATAAAAATGATCTACCCCAACAAGCTTATGATATTCGATCCATTCCTTTAAATAACGTGCTTCATTTTTAAAAATTGCGCCTACTGCAAGCTTATATTTTTTTGCTACTGCCTGTTTTTCTTCTGCCTCTACCCTGCACTTAGAATATAGGATAAACATTAAGAGGATCAAAAAAGTTTTCACATAAAAGTTCTTCATCAGATCCTTTAATTACTGTAGTTTAAAAATCGTTATATAAGCATCCATACCAGTCGCACTATTACTTGCATTCCTAATTGTTCGATTGGCACCAGTAGCATTTGCTACAACTAATGTAGTTGGATTACTAGGATTCAGTACAATAGTTGTTAAACTAGTCATATAAAAAGATCCACCAGCTGCAGTCAAATCAAGAACAAAATTAGCCGGACTCAGCTGCCCGGCCGTAACAGCTGTGTTGTTCACTCTTAATTCAAACTGATAATTTGCGTTTGCTCCAGGAGAAATGCCAAATGTGACCAAATAAAAACCTGTGCTTGCAATCGTAATAAAACTTGATCCTGTTGGTGCAACTCCTATTGTAGTCAAAGATATTTGGGATCCAGGCGCAATATTTCCAGTCGCATTAAATATAACAGAAGCACCTGAATTAACTGTAAGTGCCGCACCTGTTGAGGCAGCATAGAACATCGCAAAATCTTGCACGCCACTTGGCCCTGTCGGTCCAGTCGCACCTGTTGGTCCAGTTGGTCCAGTTGGTCCAGTTGGACCAGTTGGACCAGTTGGACCAGTACTACCGCCTCCCGCAGGTCCTGTTGGACCCGTAGGACCTGTTGGTCCTGTTGGGCCAGTTGGACCTGTAATCCCAGGACCTGTTACTCCAGTTGACCCTGTCGGTCCTGTGACACCAGTAGGTCCTGTGATCCCAGGTCCGGTTGGTCCGGTTGGACCAGTAACACCCGTTGGTCCTGTAATTCCAGGACCTGTTGGTCCTGTTG
>CAZXLK010000094.1:0-5131 GCA_964641775.1 uncultured bacterium
TGTGTAAGACAGGCGCTCTACCAACTGAGCTATACGCCCAAAAATGAACTGTTATATTATAGTAGAAGAAGATTTACGTACAAGAGTAAACAACTCTCGCCTAAAGGCGAAAGCTTTTGAGTCAGCATGTTAAGTACATACCCTCAATTCAGGCTGGTTTACAACAGCCCCACCTATCGAGATTATACATGCGGCGTTGAAGTCCGCATGCCTTTCTCCACAGGTTGTACATTTAAACACGTCTTTAACCCGAAGACCCTTTTGTCTACAGCTAAAGCATACCTGGCTCGTATAGGCCGGGTTCACAAATTCCACCGCTATGCCAACACGTCTGGCTTTGTAGACGACAAACTGCTGCAGTTGGGAAAAACTCCACCCGCTCATTTGTCTGTTGGAATGGGGGTTCCAAACAATGGTTTTCTTGCGAATGCCTCTCAGCTGTTCCATCCGGATTACTCCGGCATTGTGCCTTTGGGCCTCTTCTACAAGTCGTTTGGAAAGATTGTGATTCTCATGCTGGATTTTTCTTCTTTCATACCCGGAAAGTTGTTTCAATTTTTTGTAGGAGCCTCTCGTCGCTTTCGACTGGAGACTCGCTCGAATTTTGGCTCTTTTGGCCTTAAAGGCAGACCTTTGTTCTCCCGAAGAGAAAAACTGGGTAGAGGTATAGGCAGTGTAGCGAAGTCCCAGGTCAATTCCGATCGCCCCACCTTCTCTCAAAGGAGGATCTTCTTCTTCGATCACAATGTTCAAATACCATTCTTTTCCTTTTTGAACCAAAGTGGCAGATGTTGGCTTTTTTCCTTGAAGAGCCTTTTTCTGGTACTCTCCGGTATCCAAAAATGCCTTCATCCTACCAGACAAGGTGCTGAGAGAAACTCTAAATCCCTCTTCCCAAAAGGTAAAAATCCTGGCATCATATTCGATGCTGGCCGAACGAAATTGTTTGGGCAAAGAGCGTTTGCTTTTTTGTTTTTGGGAAAGGGCAAAGGCCACTCTTCGAATGGCCCTCACAGCCAAGTTTGCACCCAAAAGACACTCTTTTCGAATATTGGCATAAGTCAATTTATGCAGTTCGATAGGATTTTTGGATTTAGTCTTGAGAGCTTCTTGCAAAACCAGATTACATGCTTTACCAAAAGCATGCTTTGTCTCAAGAAAAGCGGAAGCTGTCTCTGGAGAGCATTTGAGCTTGCATCGAATGGTGCGCGTCGACATGGCAAAGAATTCTACCAAACTCCTAAAATATTTTTAACCAAAAAGGAGCGGCATTTCCTCCCAGTCCTAAAGAACTGGGTTTCCATGCCATCAATAAAATGAAGTATTTTTTGATCACTCTCATCTTCCTCGTGGGCTGCGCGCCTCAAAGCTTAGAAGAGCTCCGCTCTGATTCAGAGGCCGAGATGAAAAAACTGACGGCCCAGTTAAGAAAAATGGAAAGCCTTGAAGATATTCAAAAGGGGCAAAAAAGTCTGAAAAAGCATTTTAACCGGTTTGCCGATCTTTTAATCACAGCGCATCAGTTCAGCTTATCGGAGAAAGATGTTCCGGAATCGCCTGCAGCCCTTGAGCTGTTTCTAGAGCTTGCTCGTCTTTATGAAATTCCGGGAGCCCGCTCAAAGTTGGAATCGGCCCAAAATGAGGCCGTAATCCGACTGGATAAAAAAATTTATTCCCATTCCAGATCTTTGTGAGTGTGATAGAATTCCGCATGGGTCAAATGACCCACTTGCAAAGGGACTACGGTGATATAGCCTTGATTTAGTAAAGCGACATCGCTTTCGGGATCTTCTTCGCATTCTGACCATCTACCTCCAAGCCAATAATAGGGACGTCCTCCCGGATGAATCCGCTTATCAGGCTCTTCGGTCCATTGCCCTTTTCCTTGTATGGCGAACTTGCATCCCCGGATAGCGGTTTTAGGAAAATTGACATTTAAAACAGTGTGAGGGGGGAGGGGATTTGAGGAGATATGTTCGATCAAAGAAAGTATATATTTTTTTGTAATGGAAACGGTGGGTCTCTCATTAAAGTCAAAAGAAAAAGCAATTCCGGGAACTCCTTTGAAAGAGGCTTCAATGACTCCCCCAATAGTTCCGCTATAAAGAACTGTCCTTCCTGAATTATGTCCCATGTTAATGCCCGAAAGGACAAGATCAGGCTTTCGATCCAAAAGAACCGACAGTGCCATTTTAACACAATCGGCAGGAGTGCCGGTTAAAGTCCAGGCGGGGGTATTTTTTTCCCATTCTATTTCATAAATTTTTAACGGTTTTCCCTGCGTGATAGAAACGCCCGAGCCCGATTTTTCAGCAATGGGGGCAACGATCGCAACGTCTGCATATTCGTGGACTGCTTCCCAAAGGTGCTTGATTCCAGGAGCATCGATTCCGTCATCATTGGTAAGAAGAATAAAAGGTCTCATTCTTCTATTATTCTATTTTCAATACTTCGCGTGCAATAAGAAACCACCACAATGGTTGTAATACTTAAAATAAACCCGGCTACCATCGATCCGATTCCCCATGGCTCATGAAAGAGTGGCCAAATGGCAGCGGTTAGCCCGCCTACCAAAATCCCCGCAAAAGCTCCATATCGATTTAAATTTTTCATATATAAAGAAAGAAGAAGAAGTGGTCCAAAAGATGCGCCAAGCCCCGACCATGCATAGAGAACCAAGGCATAAATTGTCGTCGATTTAAACGTGGCGATGATGTAGCCAACTACAGCAATCAAAACAACGCTGATGCGGGTGATCCAAAGCATTTCAGAAGGCGTTGCATCTCTTCGAAAAATCCTCTTATAAAGATCCTCAGCTAAATTCGATGCCACTACTAAAATCTGCGCTGCCATCACATTGGTCGTTGCAGCCAAGACCGCACAAAGAACAAGCCCTGCAAAAAAAGGGGCAAAGCTTAATTTAACAACCTCTAAGATCACCTCTTGCGCCTCTTTGATCCCGTGCGGAAATAAAAAGATGCCAATGAGCCCCACCCAAGTAGAAGCAAGAAGGGCAATGGATTGCCAGCTAATCCCAAGCCATTTGGCTTTGCTCATTTCGCTTAACGCTCGAATCCCCATGAATTTGGTAATGATATGGGGTTGTCCAAAATACCCTAGGCCCCAACCTGCTGCAATCATCAGAATTTGCCAAATGGTTTTGGCCTGAAAATTCGGGAATAAGGAAACCGAAAGGCCTTTTGCCGATACGGCGTCTAGCACAGGGCGAAATCCTCCAATATGAATCAAAAGATAGGTTGGGATAAAAAGAATGACTCCCAAAAGGAAAAACCCTTGGAATAAATCAATCCATGCAACGGTTTTGTAGCCTCCCATAAACACATAGATCACAACAATCAAAAGGCCCAAAGAGATCCCAAGAAAATAGCTAAGTCCAAAAAGTGATTCGACAAGAATGCCGAGCGCAGTAAGACCCGATGTAATGTAAAAAGTGTAAAATAAAACCGACATTAAAGCAGAAACAACCCGAATGCTGCCGCTTTTATCTCCAAACCTGGTCTCGAAATAGGTATTGAGGGTCAAGCTACCGAGTTCTTCTGTGATCGAGCGGATTTTAGGGGCAATGAATTGCCAATTTAAAAACATAAACACAGTAAGACCGATCGCAAGCCATGCATAAAAAATGCCCTGCTGAAAAATTTGTCCCGGATAGGCCAAAAAAAGCCAGCTACTCATATCACTTGCATGCGCAGAGAGGGCAGTCAGCCAAAAACTTAGCGAGCGGTTGCCGAGAATAAAATCACTGTCAGTTTCTTGCTTGCGATAGGTAAAAAATGCAATCAGCAAAATGACGGCAAAATAGCCAAAAAATGTTACAATCTCAACCATTGGAATATTTTAACATAAGTTCTTCAAGGAACCAAAGCTTTATTCGAGCCGTAATTGAGTCCGGCTTTTGCGAGATTGGATCTTGCATGGGGAAAATGCTCTTCGATTTGGCGAAGAAGCGCATCCACTGATTTTCTTTTGGAGTTTTGTCCTACGGGGCATTGGCAGGTGATCCGGGCAAAGCCATATTCTTTTGCAAAATTTAAAATGGAGACTTCGTCTATGTAAATCAGAGGGCGGATGATAGTCACTCCATAATCTCTCATAAAAACTTTGGGAAGATTTGCAGCAAACTCCGCCTTATGGAGCAAATTAAGAAGAAGGGTTTGCGCGCTATCATCTCGGTGGTGGCCAAAAGCAATAGTTGTTGCCCCGACGCTTTTTGCCGCCTCAAAAATCAGCTTTCTTCTTTCTCTTGAGCAGCGGTAGCATTCTAAAGTTTCAAGTTTTTGGGTCGATTCTCTCATGAGAAGCTCTACTTTAAGCTCTGAGCAAATAGATTTTAGAAAGCCTATGCCAATGCCGGCGCCGCAAGTAAATTCCCCACCCACATGAATGGCATACAGATCGAAAAGGGGAAAGCCGCGCCCCCGGATTGCATGGAGAAGATACAAGAGGCTCAAACTATCTTTCCCCCCGCTTAGGGCAATAGCTACTTTTTTGACATCTTTTTCCAATAAAGAAAAATCAAAAAGGGCTTTTCGCATCTTACTTTCGAGCTCTTTTCCAAGCCCTGTCCATGGGGGTTTTGCAATGGGGATCATAGAGCGCGATTGTATCTCAAATAAACAATAATGCAAACGACTCATTTGAAATTTGTTATGGACTTTTTTTGAGACCGTTTGTTAAGATTGTTCTGTATGAAAAAACCAGGTAGGAATGATCCTTGTCCTTGTGGATCCGGGAAAAAGTTCAAAAAATGTTGTGAGAGTTTGGGGCCTAAGGCCAAGTTTCAAGCCCAGATTATTGATCCAACAGAAGCACCTTTGGTTCAAAAGGCTCTGGGGATCAGCTCTCAATTTTTTGCCAATCTTGCACCACCATCCACCTCCCCAACAGAGATTCTTGAGAAGAATGAAGAAAATTCCTAAACTATAGCCTTTTGCTGGTGTAGCTCAATGGTAGAGCGCCCGACTTGTAATCGGATGGTTGAGGGTTCAAGTCCTTTCGCCAGCAAACTCCAAATTGCTTGAGAGCAAGTCAAAATTTTGATAGGCTCTCAACCTTTTCTGGGGGTGTCGCATAGCGGCAATTGCAGGGGACTGTAAATCCCCCGACTTCG
>CAZXLK010000095.1:0-5113 GCA_964641775.1 uncultured bacterium
TCCATTAAGGGATTAGTCCCAATTCTTTTAATATCGGCAGTTGAATTGATCGTCATATATGCACTCTTTTTTATAGATTTCATCTATTTTAAACTAAAAAAGTATAAAAAACAATTAGTAAAATATTTTTTATCCCATTATAATAATAATTTAAAGAAATTTAACTGAGTTTCTTTCGGAGTAGGTCATTGACGAGCTGGGGGGAGGCTTTTCCGCGGGTCTCTTTCATGACTTGGCCGACGAGGAAGCCGAAGGCGCGGTCTCGGCCCGCTTTAAAATCGGCGATGGATTGGGGGTTTTTGGAGAGAATCTGATCGACGATTTGTTCGATGGAAGCGGTATCTTCCATAGGCTGGTAATCGGGGTTTTGGCTCACGATTGCCTCAGGGTCCATGCCGGGAGAATCCACCATATCGTCAGCTACGTCTTTTGCAATACGACCTGTGATCTTGTTTTGTTCAATCATTTGGACTAAATGGGCAACATGCTCCGGCATAATGCCGCTATCTGCGAGCGTTTTCCCCTTTTCTTTTAAACGGCCTGCAAATTCAACGGTAATCCAGTTGCAAAGAAGGCGGGGATTTTGGGCAATATGGTTTGCTTTTTCAAAATAATCAGAAAGAGATTTTTCATTCACAAGAACTGAGGCTGCATATTCTGTCAGACCTAGGTCGGAAACGTATCGTTTGAAGCGGTGATGGGGGAGCTCAGGAAGCGAGCCTCGGATTTTATCGACATATTCTTGCGTAAGGACTAATGGCGGCAAATCGGGCTCAGGGAAATAGCGGTAATCATCGGCGCTCTCTTTTACGCGGGAAAAAACAGCCTGTTTTTTTTCTTGATCCCAGCGGTAGGTGCCCGGCTGAATTAGCTCGATGAAGGGACGATTAGGATTTGAAATATAGAGTCCGATTTGGCGGCTTACCTCCGACTCAATTGCCATTTCCAAAAAGGAAAAGGAATTCATGTTTTTGATTTCAACACGGGGACGAAGGGTTTTTTCTCCCTTTGGCCTGACGGAGATATTTGCATCCATCCGAAGGCTCCCTTCTTCCATATTTCCGTCGCATGCATCGAGATAGAGCAAAATTGCCCGAATTGCCTGTGCATAGGTAGAAGCATCCTTGGGTGAATGCATGCAGGGCTCCGAGACAATTTCAATGAGAGGAGCTCCTGCTCTATTGTAATCACAACCAGCAAAATTGGTAAAATGCTTGAGCATTCCCGCATCGTCTTCCAAATGGGCCCGGTTGATGGAAAATGTTTTAGATACCCCACCCACATCAGCATGAATAGTTCCTCCCTGAATGATCGGGTTTTCAAACTGGGTGATTTGGTAATTGCGCGGACTGTCGGGATAAAAGTAGGATTTGCGATCAAAGGTGCTAAAAAGGGCGATCTTTGCCTGAATGGCAACGCCAAATTGGACAGCCTTTTTCACAGCTTCCAAATTCAATACCGGCAAAGCTCCCGGCTGGCCTGTGCAAACAAAAGAAATGTTGGCATTGGGCTCATCGCCAAACCGATTTGGCGCAGGGCTAAAGATTTTTGATTTGGTGTTGAGCTGCGCATGGATTTCAAGCCCAATGACAGGCTCCCAAAGATCATAAGGCAAATCACTCATAATTTACCGCATCTATGTATTGTGGGGGAATTCTGGCCCATTTTGTAGCCTGCTCATAGGCATAAGCATAATGCATGACAGAAACATCGCACATTTGGGGGCCAATGATTTGAATGCCTAAGGGAAGATGTTCGCTATCAAAACCCGAGGGGACGCTAATTGCAGGCAGCCCTGCCAGATTTGCAGGAACTGTAAAAATATCTTGCAAATACATTTCAATCGGATCTTGAAACGTCCCTCTTTCGAATGCGCCGGATGTCGTAACGGGCATGACAACCGCATCGCATTCTTCAAAAGCATCTTCAAATGCTTTGAGAATAAGAGTCCGGATTTTTTGTGCCTTTTTATAATAGGCATCTTGAAAGCCGGCAGATAAAACATAAGTGCCCAGCATAATCCGCTTTTTCACTTCTCTTCCAAATCCATCTTCTCTTGATAGATCATAAACCTCGTCTAACGTTTTTGCGATCTTGGAGCGGACTCCATAGCGGATCCCATCAAAGCGGGCAAGATTGGTCGAGGCTTCCGCCGTTGCAAGGATGTAATAGACGGCGATCGAATATTTTAAAACATCAAGATCCACTTCTATCGTTTTTGCGCCAAGAGAGCGCATGATATCTACGGCATCCAAGAAATTTTTCTGCACTTCGGGGCGCAAATTTTCTAGAAAATGATTGGGAATTCCAATTTTGACATCTTTAAGATCGCGTCTTAATTGGTAGGTTTCCGGGGGGAGGTTGAGAGCGTTTGCATCCCAAGGATCGGGCCTCCCAATGGTCTCCATCACAAGGGCTGCATCTTTAACAGTTGTTGTAAGAGGGCCGATTTGATCCAGGGACGATCCAAACGCCACCAAACCATAGCGAGAAACCCTCCCATAAGTGGGCTTAAATCCAACGCAGCCAGAGAGTGCTGCCGGCTGGCGGATCGAGCCTCCCGTATCGCTGCCCGTGGCAATGAGCGCTAGCCTTGCGCTAACTGCCGCCGCAGAGCCGCCTGAAGAGCCTCCGGGAACCCTTTTGAGATTCCAAGGATTTTTTGCAGGGAAAAAGGCGGAATTTTCATTGGAAGAGCCCATGGAAAATTCATCCAAATTGGTCTTACCGATAAAAAGGGCATCTTCTTCTTCCAAAAGGCGCACCACAGTCGCATCGAAAGCGGCTCTATAATTTTGTAAGAATTTAGATCCGCAGGTAGTAAGTTCCCCTGTAATATGCATATTGTCTTTAATGGCAATGGGAACCGCCGCAAGTTTTCCAAGCGGCTGATTGTGGGCCCTTTTTTTATCCAACGCTTCTGCTTTTAAAAGGGCCCTTGGTCCTAAATTACTTAGGAATGCCCCTAGCGACTTATCATGCTTTTCAATGCGCTTTAAAAAATGCTCGGCAATTTGAGTCGCTGTTACTTCGCCTTTTACAAAAGCATCGCGGAGCTCAGTTGCTGATAAATGATGGAGTTGACTCATTTTTGTACCGGAGGAATGCGAATCATGCCGGCAATTTGATCAGGGGCATTTGCTAAAAAGGCATCGCGGGACATGGGGTTTTGGGGGACATCTAAACGGAGCTCACTAACACATGAGTCGATCACATGATTGCAAGGTTTTATCCCATCGGTATTTACCTCGCCCAAAAGCTCAATATATTCCAAAATCCTCTCCAAGCTTTTTTTAAGGTCGGCCTCTTCCTCTTCTGTGCAAGCAATTCGGCAAAGCTTTTGTAAATAGTCCAATGTTTGTTTATCCATGACCCTGTATGATACTCCACCTACCTTTAAGTAACAAGGTTTGGTTTGACATTCCAAATAAATTTTATTAGTATTTGGTTAGAAGGAGAATTAGTATGTGTTGGTTACGTTTTATTTGTGTACTACTTGTTGTAATTGGCGCTTTAAATTGGGGTTTAATCGGATTTTTTAAATTCGATTTGCTCTCTACGATTTTTGCGGGAGAGTTTACCATGATTGCCCGGATCGTTTATGCAATTGTCGGCTTGGCAGGGATCTATTGCATTAGTCTTTTGTGCTGCTCCAAAGGCTGTAAATGCGGCCCCGGCTGCCAATGCTGCAAGAAATAAATGCGTATTTTTGTCACTGGGGCTTCCGGATTCGTCGGTAAGCCCCTTGTAGCTTATCTCGCCAAAAAAAATCATGATGTTGTCCCTTTACATCATGAAATGAGCGCCTCAGGCGATCTTTCGTGGCCTTTTGATCAGGGATTTTTTGAAGATATAGATGCCGTCATCCACCTGGCAGGAGAGCCGCTCAGTTTTTCTAGATGGTCTTCTTCCAAAAAAAGCAAAATCCTCCGTTCGCGCGCGCAAGGAACAGCAGCGCTATCGTTTGATCTTTCCCGTATTCTCCATCCTCCAAAAATCTTTATTTCGGCATCGGCTGTGGGATATTACGGAAACCGCGGGGAAGAGCTCCTTGACGAAACGAGTGCTAGGGGCAAAGGTTTTTTGCCCCATGTTTGCAAACTTTGGGAAGAGGCAAGCCATGCGATTGATGCAAGAGGCTCCAGGGTGGTCCATGCCCGTTTTGGAATGGTCCTTGGAAAAAATGGGGGGGCTTTGAAAAAAATGGCTCCTCTTTATCGCTTTGGTCTTGGGGGCAAAGTGGGGAAAGGGGAGCAGTGGATCAGCTGGATTGCCCTTCCGGACTTAATCAAGGCCTTGGATTTTATTCTTCATACGGATTCTATAGAGGGCGCTATCAATTGCGTCTCGCCCGAACCGGTTAGACAAAAAGAATTTTCAAAAACTCTTGCAAAAACCTTTCATGTCCCCGCAATCCTTCCGGCACCTGCCTGGGCCTTTCGCCTTGCCTTTGGGACCATGGCGGACGAGCTTCTTCTTGCAAGCACAAGAGCCGTTCCGCAAAAACTCTGTAGCCATGGATTTGAATTTCTTTACCCCAACCTGAAAGATGCTCTTGACAGAGCATTTGCTGAGCAACTAACATCGTTTCAATAAAGGAGCGTTCCATGATAGCAATTGTTACTGCTTTTATGCTTGCTGCAGCTAGTTCAACAACCGTGGAGGATATCGAAGATCTCAATGGCGATGAAATAGAGGCATACTTAGAAGATGAGGATGATTTTGAAATCGCCTTTGATTCTTCTATTTTAGATGATATTGATGCCGAGCTTCTTGCATCAGAGTCTGAATCTGAAGACTAATTTTTCATGTTAAGCATTACAAATCCTTGGGTGAGCATGTGGATGTCGCCCAGATCCACAGTCCGCTCCATCATCAATCTCCATGCTAAATTTGGAGTGTTTACCCTTTCCTTTATTTTTCTCCTCCACTGCTATTTTTTCTCCATCACCTACTGGTCCTTTGGCCTTCAATATTCTTTCAATATCCTTCTCTTGACAGGTCTTTTTCTCTCAGCCATCCTTGCAATCCCTTGGATCTATTTCATCGCCTTCCTCTTTTCTTTGACAGGAAAGCTTTTCAAAGGCAAAGCCCCTCAGTCCCATCTTCGCAC
>CAZXLK010000096.1:0-5009 GCA_964641775.1 uncultured bacterium
ACCACCACCTTCATGCCCCATTATTTATGAAGTGTAGATCTCTTTTTTTTAAGCAACCAGTTGCGCAAGTAAATTTTTAAAAGCCCTCCCAAAATGATCAGGGCTGCTCCAAAAATAGAGAGGGTATTGGGTGGGTTTTTGAAAATGATCCAGTCATAAAATCCGGCGAGAAGGACGCTTAAATAAAGAAAAGATGAGAGTCTCGATGGCGTTCCATGGCTATAGGCCTCTGCTCGAAAAAGTTGGTTGATAATAGTAGCTGAAGCAATCATGAAAATAAGAAAAAAATCCCAACCAAAGCTTTTCCCTCCAATGATCTCTTCATGGGAAAACACAAAAGGAAAAAAACTAAAAAGAAAGCAAATGCTAAAAAGATGAAGAACGCCAATATGGGGCCTTTCTTCTTTCTCTGCTTGAATACCAAAAACAACTTGCGATGCGCCCTGGCTAATTCCTGAAAGAAGCCCAATTAAACTGGGAAGGGCAAAGATTCCCACGTCCGGCTGCAAAATGCAAATAGCACCTGCAAAAGAGACAATAGCGCCAATCCAGCTCGAGATCCCTACCTTTTTTCTAAGAATCAACGCTTCGATGACAGGAATAAAAACAGGCCCGGTGTTGAGAAGAGACGATGCATTCAACAAATTGCTCTCTTTGAGATAGAAAAAAAAGCAGTACTGGCCCAAAAGGACAAAAAAGGCCCTTACAAATTGGATCTTGAGATGGCGGAAATGCAAAGCCCCTTTTAGCTGATTCAAAAAAAGCAAGGTGAAAAAAAGGAGGGAAAAGGTCGCAAAATAGCGCCAAAACATAATGGCTGCGACAGGAAAATCAGAAATGCCGAATTTTGCAAAAAGGGCTACCAGCGACATCGCGGTCGCAGATAGCAGCATGTAGCTCATGCCTTTATAAAAAGACTGCGTCATTTAAAAAAGGACTGCCTCATTGAGAGTTTCCCTAAAATATGCAATCGTTTCTTTGAGCCCATCTTCCAGACTCACTTTTGGCTGCCATCCCAAAACTTGCTTTGCATAGGTAATGTCGGGCTTTCTTTGTTTGGGATCATCAGAGGGCAAGGGGATGTATTGGATGGGCGATTTAGAGTTTGTAAGCTCAATGATTTGCTTTGCAAGATCGATCACTTTGAGCTCGCCCGGATTTCCAATATTGATAGGACCTGTAACACTCTCCGGCGACTCCATCATCCGGATAATCACTTCGATGAGATCGTCGACATAGCAAAAAGATCTTGTCTGCTGTCCGGTGCCATAAACAGTTAATGGTTTATTTTGAAGAGCCTGCACGATAAAATTGGAAACTACTCTCCCATCGTTTGGATGCATTTTTGGTCCATACGTATTGAAAATGCGGCCTATTTTAATCGGGACATTGTGAAAGCGGTGGTAGTCGAAAAAGAGAGCTTCTGCACATCTTTTTCCCTCATCATAGCATGACCTAATCCCAATGGGATTTACATGGCCCCAATACTCTTCTTTTTGGGGGTGGACCATCGGATCTCCATAAACTTCGCTCGTCGATGCTTGAAAAATTTTGCATTTGAGCCGTTTGGCAAGCCCTAAAAGATTGAGCGAGCCTAAAAAGGAAGTTTTTGCAGTCTGTATCGGATCTTTTTGATAGTGAAGAGGTGATGCAGGACATGCAAGATTATAAATTTCACTGACCTCTAAATGCAAAGGATAACAAATGTCATGGTGGATGAGCTCGAAATGAGGATGATCAAGAAGACGGAGGATATTGGCTTTTTTTCCCGTATAAAAATTATCGAGGCAAAGCACTTCATGCCCCTCATCTAAAAGCCTTGAGGCTAAATGAGAGCCCAAAAAGCCGGCGCCGCCAGCAATGAGAATCCGTTTCATAATTTTATGGTAGACCTTCAAGAGCCCACTGTCAATGAAAGAACCGCTCTAATAAAAGAACCACTCCAATATTGGTTTAGGTGGAACGTAAACAATATCGTCCGGCATCAGAAGAAGGCTTTCATTTGGAAGGTGGATGATGTGCTCCCAATTGATCGAATAAATTTTTGGCTTTGCAAGGGCGCCTCTGATGATTTGGATATGGGATTTATCGCCAGAATAAGTAATTCCTCCTGCGGCAGCAATAGCTTGTCTTAAAGACATAGTGCCCGATGGAAGAGGGATTAGCTTTTCAACGCCTACTTGACCTATAACGGTTAAGCCCGAAAGATTCTCTTCTGCTACATAAATTTTGTCACCCCCTCGCATGACGATATTTTGCGATAGATCACCGTCTTTCATCAGCTTATTAAAATCGATTGCGATGATCTTCCCCTCTCGGAGGAGATAGCTTTTAAAAAGATTCGCATCGGGTAAAATTTTAGCAAGTGATAGCACATCGAAAAGCCGCATTTTGCCGTCGATTTCAATTTGAGATGCCCATACATTGCCGAGCAGCAGGACTTCGCCCATTTCTTCGTTTTCTTCGAGCATCTCATCATCTAGTTCGATAAAAGATTTTCCTTCCATTTCCAAAATCCCTAATTTGCCTTCGCGGATTTTATAGGAATCGAGAACAAATTCATCAGCACCCAAAAGATCCTTGCCCAAGTAAAAACTTCCGCATGATGTCAGTGCCAAAAGAAAAAAAATGGAAAGTCTCATGCTAAAAGTGTATCATAGGAAGCATTGTGGGGAAAAGAATTCTAATCACAGGCGCTTCGGGGTTTATAGGCTATCATCTCGCTCTTTATTTGAAGCAGCGGGGAGATTTCATCATTGGCCTTGATAATTTCAATTCCTATTACAATGTGCAGCTAAAAAAAGATCGGGCAGAAGAGCTGCAAAAAAATGAAATTGAGATCCTCCATGCAGACATACGCGATCGCGATCTTTTACAACTTGCTCTACTTCGCCACAACATCTCTCATGTAGTTCATTTGGCAGCGCAAGCAGGGGTTCGCCACTCGATCTTTGAGCCTAATGATTATGTGGAATCGAATCTTCATGGGTTTGTCTCCGTTTTGGAAGCATGCCGAAAATTTCCCAAACTCAAACTGATTTATGCATCCTCTTCTTCTGTCTATGGGCTGAATAAAAAAACTCCATTTTCCGTCGATGATAAAACGGACTCTCCTGCAAATCTTTATGGAGCTACAAAAAAAGCCAATGAAGCAATGGCTCATGCCTACCATCATCTTTACGGCGTTTCAGTAACAGGTCTTAGATACTTTACCGCCTACGGCCCTTGGGGCCGTCCCGACATGGCCTACTACCGCTTCACCCAAAAAATCGCAACCGGCCAGCCAATCCAAGTCTTCAATTCCGGCAGCATGCGGCGCGATTTTACCTACATCGATGACATCGTACAAGGGACGGTTGCTGCCGTCGATTTGGGAGCAAGCTGCGAAATTTTTAATTTGGGCAATAACTGCCCGGTTCCCTTGATGGATTTGATTGGGCTCATTGAAGAGCATCTTAAGAAAAAAGCAATCCGGGAAATGCTTCCGATGCAACTGGGAGAAATTGAAGAGACCTACGCAGATATTGAAAAAAGCAAAAAGCTTTTAAATTTTTCACCAACTGTGACTCTTGAAGAGGGACTTCCCCAATTCATTGATTGGTACAAGAGCTACCACGGAGTTGGTGAAATGCGCAAGGCAGATACTCGATTACATCCCGTGCAATAAGCCCATAAGAAGTTTTATCCTTTGCAGCAATTTCTCCGGCAACAGCATGCAAATAAACACCAGTTGCCGCCGCCTCAAAGGCTGCCATTTTTTGCGCAAGAAGAGCCGCAATCACACCGGTTAATACATCCCCCATTCCGGCAGTTGCCATCCCGGGATCGCCGCGCGGAATAATTAAAGGGGGAAATCCTGCCCCAAAAAGAATCGTAGGGGCGCCTTTCAAAACAAGAACCACTCTGTTTTTTTGTACAAATTTTTGGCAAGCTACCAAAAACTCTTCTTCTTGAGGCGGATGCTTCAAACCCAAAAGGCGAAGCATTTCTCCTCTATGCGGAGTCAAAACGGCATTCTTTGGAAATTTTATCCCTTTTTGCAAAAGATCTGCATCAATAACACAAGGCTTGAGCATAGGAATCATCTTTTGTTTTCCTAGCCCGGGTCCTGCAAAAATGGCGCTTGCCCTTTGCATCTCTTTTGCCCAGTCTTTTGCATTCCATTTTTGGGCAATGACCTCCATGGGAAACTCCCCAATTTCATCTTTATGAAAAACCCGTACAATCCCGGCGCCCGCTCTCAAAGCAGAAAGCGCTGCCATTTTAGGCGCTCCCTTTAACTCTTTCGATCCGGAAAAGCCAATCACATAGCCCGCTTCATATTTATGTCGATTCCGTTTGATTGCAGGCAGCGGCAATAATCCCTCATCCGGCAAATAGGCGATTTCCTTTGCCATCTCCAAATACTTTTGAGGCAACCCAAAATCTTCCACTGCAAGCTGCCCCACACAATTCCATCCCTCTCTCAAAAACAGCCCGCTTTTCGCAGCGCCAAGCGTTACCGTCTTCGCAGCCCGAATCCCAGCTCCATGAACCTCTCCCGTCGTTCCATCCAACCCCGATGGCAAATCAATCGACAAAATAGGCGCACCCCTTGCATTTGCATCCAAAATTGCCATCTCCACCTTGCCCTCAACCTTGCCCTTAAATCCCGTCCCCAAAAGGCCATCAATGATCAAATCTCCTTCAATCTTCTCTACAATCCTTCCGCCCCGTTTCAAAAACTCCTCTTTCTTTTTCCCATTCCATTCGCTTCCCTTGTCAAAGCAGCAAAAAGCCTTCACCCTCCACCCTTCCTCCAAAAGCGCCCTGCCCGCCGCAAAAGCATCTGCCCCCTTATTTCCCTTCCCTACCAAAAGCAAAATATCCCCTTTCCCCATCTCCATCGCATGCGCCGCCACCTTCTTCCCCGCCGCCTCAATGAACTTCTCCTCGCTACACCCATCCCGTACCGCCAGCCGATCAATCCGCGCCATCTCTTCCGCGGTAATCACTTTCGTTTTAAAAAA
>CAZXLK010000097.1:0-4999 GCA_964641775.1 uncultured bacterium
TAAAAAGAACAAAAATCAAAGAGATTCTCCATGCGGAAAATCCAAAAGAGCTGCTTGATAAAAGTGTCCAAGTAGCCGGCTGGATCCGAACAGTCCGCGACCAAAAAACTTTTGCCTTTATTGAAATCAATGATGGATCAACTCTTGCAAATCTTCAAATCATAGCGGAGGGCTCCCATCCCGAGCTGACAACAGGAACCTCTCTCATTGCAAAAGGAAAACTCGTAGAAAGCCCCGGGAAAAACCAAGCCCTTGAATTAAAGGCTGAAGAGATCCGAGTGCAAGGCCCTTGCGATGCGACCCGCTATCCGCTGCAAAAAAAGCGCCATTCTTTTGAATTTTTGCGAACGATCGCCCATCTTCGTCCCCGCACGAATACGCAAGGAGCTGTTTTGCGCATCCGAAACGCACTTTCTTTTGCCACCCATCTTTTTTTCCAAGAGAGAGGCTTTCTTTACGTGCAAACGCCCATCATCACCGGCTCTGATTGCGAAGGGGCAGGCGAGATGTTTCGAGTGACAACTCTTGCAAAAGAAGATCCTGCAAAAGATTTTTTCGGCAAAAATGCTTTTCTTACCGTATCGGGGCAGCTGGAAGGGGAAATTCTAGCAACCGCTCTTTCAGATATTTATACATTTGGCCCCACGTTTCGAGCAGAGAATTCCAATACATCGCGCCATTTGGCAGAATTTTGGATGATTGAGCCTGAGATGGCCTTTGCCGATTTGAAAGATGACATGGCATGTGCAGAGAGCTATCTGAAATTCTGCATCAATTACTGTCTTCAACATTGCAAGGAAGATCTCACATTCTTCGACAAGTTCATCGAAAATGGACTACTCCAACGTCTTCAACATGTTGCAGCCTCTTCTTTTGCTCATATCCCCTACACCGATGCGATTGAAATCTTAAAAAAAGCCCCCAAAAAATTTGAATTTCCCATCAGCTGGGGCGTCGATCTCCAATCGGAGCATGAGCGCTACCTTGCCGAAGAATATTGCAAAAAACCGGTCATTCTCTCCGATTACCCTGCCCAAATCAAAGCCTTTTATATGCGCTCCAACCCCGATAACAAAACAGTTGCAGCCATGGACATCCTCGTTCCCAAAATTGGCGAGATCATCGGAGGCTCGCAGCGCGAAGACCGCCTCGACATCCTCAAGCAAAAAATCCAAGACGTCGGCTTAAATCTCGATGATTACTGGTGGTATCTTGAGCTTCGGGAATTCGGCTCTGTCCCCCATGCGGGCTTTGGCCTCGTCGTCGAGCGCCTCATCCTCTTCATCACCGGCATGGAAAACATCCGCGATGTAATCCCTTTCCCCCGCTATCCCGGCCACACCGACTTTTAATTTTTTTATTAACCACCGAGCACACCGAGAACACAGAGATTTTTTTTGCAGAGCAAAAAAAAAGAAAATATTTCTTTCTTTTTCTCGGTGTCCTCAGCGGCTCCTAGTATTGAAAAAAAACCATGATTTGAGAGGATATGCATGATACGCATGATAGGATACGAAAAATATTTCTTTTTTTATCATGCAAATCAAGCATATCCTTTTCCATCATGGTTTCCTTGTCTTTCCAAGAGTCCCTGAGGTTCTTTGTTGCGCTTTAGCGCATTTTTTTCTCTCAGTGTCCTCAGTGTGCTCAGTGGTTAAATTTATTGCGCGAGCTGTCTAAGCTGCTTTGCACGATACAATTTTGCATAGCGATGGACGGAAGTTTCTACAATTTCTTCTGCCTTTTGCAGACGGGCACTTTGCATACTCCTTTTTTGTTCTACAATCCGATCAATTTCTTCAATGTTGAAAAGGCGAGTGCCCTTGATGTTTGGATCGACATTTCTTGGGATTGCCAAATCGAAAATGAGTTGGCCATTGCCTTGACCTTCAATCAAATAGCTATCGGCTTTTGCCGATGCTATGATCCAATCAAATCTCATCCAAGATGGCAAAATTTCTCGGCTCAATAGAGTAGCTCCCTCCATCTCAATATTTTGTTGTCTTGTGGCAAGATAAAAGTTTTGATGGCCCCGATAGCGCAAAAATGTGGCAAAGCCACGACTCATCTCGGAATATCCAATGAATAAGATCTTAAGTTTTTGCAGATTTTGGAAATGTTCGATTGCCAAATCGTAAAGAGTGCCGTAGAGCGATGCTCCAATATCTTGAGGAAACTCTGCTCTTGCAAGTTTTGCGATCCGAAGCGATTTTTGAAATACATAATGCATGCAAGAAGGAAGTGCTAGATAGAGAGAGCTTTTAGCATAAGCCAGTTTCACCTGCCTTTGGATCTCTGTTTCTGCAACAATTGCGCTGTCAAGACCTGCTGTTACTCTTGATAAGTGGCTAAAAGAGTGAATGCCAAAATAGGCGTATAGGAGGCTTTCTTTGGCGCTCAAAAAAGAAAGCAGATCGATATGAGCCTCTGCTAAATCAGATGCGCTAAAATAAATTTCTGTTCTGTTGCATGTTGTTAAAAGAATTGTCGGATGCCTGAAAAAAAGAGACCTTTCCCCTTCGATTTTTTTTGCAATGAGATGAAATTCTTCACGGGTTTTTAGATCAGCTGTTTTAAAGCTAAGTCCAACTACTCCGATTTCCAGATAGCACTTCATAAATCGCTTCCAAATCAAATCCCCGCCTCTGCAAAGAAGCTGCAGATTTTTTCAATTTACAAATCATTTCTTTTTGCATGTCCAATGTAATGCTCTTTCTCACGTTTTCAGTGGATAAGCCCAATGAACGAAGCTTCATTTCAATATATCTTGGTCCATGACCTTTCCGAAATTCCTTTTTAATCAGTTGCTCCGTAAGAGCATCATCATTTAAAAAACTTTTCAACTGCTCAAGAGTATCTAATACTACCTCTTGAGAAATTCCCTTTTTTAAAAGCTTATCCGTTTTTTTAAAAGCTTATCCGTTAGCTCTTTTGTGCTCTGATTTTTGATGCTAAGGAGTCTTATTGCATATCTTTTTGCAAATTTTCTCTCATCCGGACTTTTCCTTAAGGACATAATCGGATAACATAAGTTAGGATGGTGTGTTATGTCAAACGTTCCTCCAACAGACGGCAGTTCTTCTACTCCTTCATCTGATGATGCAGATGATGCTGTTAAAAACCTCCCCATGCAAACGTGGAAGTTTAAACTTCCTGATGAAAACACCCCCTTCGGACAATTTTTTGCAAAAGCGGGACCGGATGCTCAGGACTATTACGACAAGTTCATGACACTCTTTGTTCAAAGTATTGGACAGGAAATCCAAAAATCTTCCAATAAAATGGTGGAAGAGCTCAAAAAGGAGAAGGACCGAATAGAGGGCAAAGGAGACGAATAAAAATTTTATTCCCTTGAGCGTAAAAGGGTCTTTTCGGTAAAATTTTTGCCTAATGCAAGATTCTGATCTTATTTTCATTGGGCCGGCTGAAGAGGGCACGCGGATTGATAAAGTGCTCGCTGAGCGCTTCCCCGAGTATTCCAGAACCTATTTTCAAAATTTGATTGATCAGAGTTGTGTCCTTCTCAATGGAGAGCCCGTTTTAAAACGGACCACTCCGGAAGAAGGAGATGAAATTGAGATCTGCTTCCAAGCCATCCCGGGACCATCCCTTACCCCGGAGCCAATTCCTCTAGAAATCCTTTATGAAGATGAGCATCTTCTTGCGATCAATAAGCCCGCCGGAATGGTCATCCATCCCGCTCCCGGACATTGGTCAGGAACCTTTGTCAATGCCCTCCTGCATCACTGCGGAAAACTCGCCCCGGGAATGGATCCCCTTCGTCCGGGGATTGTTCACCGCCTGGACAAAGATACTACGGGCATTTTGATTGCGGCCAAAACGCTTTTAGCCCATCAAAGACTCATTGAGATGTTTTCAATGAGGGAAATCGACAAGCTCTACCTTGCGATCGTCTCCGGAAAGCCTACCATCACTACCATCCGAGCCCCCATCGGCCGTCATCCCATTCATCGCAAAGAGATGGCCGTTTTAACCGATGGCAGAGACGCCCTAACAGAAATCCAAGTCGCCGCCTTTAACGATCAATTGAGCCTTGTTCTAGCCCGTCCTAAAACGGGAAGAACCCATCAGATACGAGTCCATCTCAAACACATTGGCTGCCCCATCCTGGGCGATGCAACCTATGGCAATGAGCGGCTCAACACCCTTTTCGAGCCGGGCAGGCAGCTCCTCCATGCCTATCGCCTTTCCTTCGATCACCCCATTACAAAAGAGCCCTTAAAATTTTTAGCCCCTATTCCTGAAGATTTCAAAGGTTGGCTCCTCAAGCTTTGCGGCCCTTCCCTTTGCAGAACCGCAATCCCCTAGTAGATTTTTAATGTCAAAATACTCTATCATTCTAAAGAATTTTCGAACCGACCTATGAAAAGAGGAACCTACTATGAAAGAATTTGTTGAGTACATCGTCAAGAACCTGGTCGATCATCCTGATCAAGTAAAGATCAATGAAATCGGCGGCACCCATACCTTAATCATCGAACTTGCCGTAGAAAAATCGGACATCGGCAAAATCATCGGGAAAAAAGGGAAAACCGTAAATGCCATCCGAACGCTACTCATGTCCGTTGCCAGCCGAAACGGCCTCCGAGTCAGCCTCGAGATCATCGAGGAACCAAAAGAAGCTTAATGATACCCTCTTCTAGAGGGTATTATTGGAAAAAGGCATGTTAAGCTGCATTCATGATACCATCCGTTCCTGTTGTAAAAACTTCTTATTTTCTAAACCTGGCAGCTATCATCCAAGAGAATTCAATTTTGCCTTATCCAAACCTGTAGCTGATAAGCTTGCAAATGAGATCAGGCGGGCACATGAACACATGGCAGCCCAAACATCCAACGGTTTATTTTCTCAAGCAGTTCATTGGCGTCCAATAGCCGGTGAAGAAATACATTCCTATGAGCTTGATATTGATGTAGCTGTAGCGCACGGCATGGGAATGCGCAGAGCTATGGAAGATGACCATGTCTATTATTCAGG
>CAZXLK010000098.1:0-4985 GCA_964641775.1 uncultured bacterium
AAAAACAGTCGGATTAGGGTGGGGACCACTTCAAGAATTGATCGATTCAGAGATGGACATTTCTTTTACGCCCAATATTGACCTTATTGATCATGGACTCCGTGAAAGCGTATTAGAATTAATGGAAAACCCTCTTTTTGCCAAAGCAATGTATTTGAGCAATCAGGAAAATCCTTTGAGTATTTCTTTTGTGGATGAGCTCTCAAAAGTTGATGGTGTGGCTTATGCAAATGCTTATTACAAAAGCAGGAGCCACCAGATTTGTATTTATAAAGATATTCCCCACGAAGAAATAAAAGAATCGATTATTTTTGAGCTCATCAATTCTCTGCAAAGAAAAGATTTCAACATGATCTTTGATATGGCCAAACATGGGGATCTAAGTAGAGAAGAGTTCACTCTCCTATGTGAATTTACAGAATTTAAAACAGACATAATGCTAGAGAAAATGATGGATAACCCAAACATACAAAGGGTAGAGGATTTCAATTTTGAAAAAAATTGGGTTTATTTTAATACTCACCTCACTGGAGAAGGGTATTCCTATCATCCTGATGCCTATCGTACAGAATGGGACCTAAGTTTTTCCGAAGTCTATTTAACTAAAACCCTACTACGGGAACTGGAAGCTAAAATTAAATGGATCTCCCTATAGCAACTGCAACTTTTTCCATTTGTTTAACCAATTCCGCCCATTCGGCAGGAAGAATTGCCTGATGGCCATCGCATTTGGCCTTTTTTGGATCATCATGAACTTCAACTAAAAGCCCATCTGCTCCAACTGCAATTGCTGCAAGAGATAAGGCAGGAATGATATCTTTTCTTCCTGCAGCATGGCTCGGATCAACAATGACAGGAAGATGGGTTTTTTCTTTTAAAACGGGAATGCTGCTTAAATCGAGAGTGCTTCTCGTCGATTGTTCAAAGGTCCGAATGCCTCTTTCACAAAGAATCACATTGGGATTTCCGTGAGTGAGAATATATTCTGCACTCATCAGCCATTCATCCACAGTTGCCGACATCCCCCTTTTTAAAATAATCGGTTTATTGCAAGAACCAACCTCTTTTAAAAGAGGGAAGTTCTGCATATTGCGAGAGCCGATCCGAAGAATATCGACATATTGCGAAACGAGAGCAACGTCTCTTACATCGAGCACTTCTGTTTCAATAAGAAGGCCGTGCTTCTCTTTGGCTTTTTTATGCATTTCTAATCCAACAACCCCCAGGCCTTGAAAGCTATAAGGAGAAGTGCGAGGCTTAAAAGCCGATCCGCGCAAAACAGATACCTTTGCATCTTTTAAACTATTCCCGATCCTCTCCAGCTGCTCTCCACTCTCAATCGCGCATGGCCCTGCCATCAGGACAATTTTTTCTCCTCCAATGGCAATATTGCCAACCTGCACAACCGTTTTCTCCGACCTGGTCTTCAAGCTTGTTAGCATACGAAAGAAATATAATGTAAAGCCGCTTTACATGCAAAACACGTGATATGCAGAAAAGTTACATGATGGGAAGGATTTGCTTGATATGCATGATAGAAGAAAACCAGATCGCCGTTTTACGGCGAGGCTGTGAAAAAAATATCATGCGTATCATGCATATCCTTTTTCATCATGGTTTTTTTGTGTATTCAGAAAGATTTGAGGTAACCGCCGTCGCAGGCGATGGCTTGGCCAGTGACGTAGCTTGCGGCATCAGATGCAAGAAAGAGAAAAAGATTGGCAATTTCTTCGACAGTCCCAAGTCTTGCAGCGGGAATTTGTGCAAGAAGTTTTTCTTCATCGAGCTTCAGTCTTGCAAGAGCATCTGTTCTAACAAATCCGGGAAGTACCGAATTGATGGTAATTCCATCTTTTGCAACTTCAGTGCTCACCGATTTCATCAGTCCAAGGAGACCTGCGCGAAGAGCATTTGATGTAGTTAAATTCGCAATCGGTTCTTTTGCTGCACAAGAAGTGAGGAGAATAATGCGCCCATGTTTTTGCTTTTTCATCATGGGAATTGCTGCCTGCATTGCCTCAACAGCACTTAAAAAAACTCTATGGAAATTCTTTTCCCACTCAGCGCCATCAATATCGAGAAACTGCCCTTTGGTAGGCCCTCCGGTATTGGCAATCAAAATATCCAGGCCGCCCAAGCTATTCACTGCTTTTTGCACTAGATCATTGCCGGCCTTGTCAAAATCGGCAACTAAAGGAATTGCTTGAAGTTCTTTAGATGCTTTTTGGATCCTATCCTCATTGGATGAGGTAATGGCAAGCCGGACTCCCTCCTGACCAAGGGCTTTTGCGATTGTATATCCCAGCCCCGAGGATGCCCCTAAGACAAGAGCTTTCTTTCCTTTTAGTCCTAACTCCATCTTGTGGTATTATGCTAACTGCTATGGATTCAGTCATTAAAAAAAATGATGTAATCGCGGCGATCTCAACTGCGCCAGGTGTTGGGGCGATTGCTGTTGTTCGCCTCTCGGGAACGAATGCCTTTGCCATTGCAAGCTCTGTCTTTAGCGGGGGCGCTGTGGAAAGCTTTGCCAGCCATACGGCCCATTATGGAAAAATTTTAACCAAAGAGGGAGATCTCATAGACCATGTCCTCCTTCTCGTCATGAAAAACCCAAAGTCTTACACAGGAGAAGACGTTGTAGAAATCTCTTGTCATGGAGGAAGCCTGATTCCAAGGCGTATTTTAGAGCGGCTCTACGAGGCAGGGGCCCGCCCTGCCAATCCGGGGGAATTTTCCCTCCGGGCCTTTTTGAATGGCAAGCTCGATCTTGCGCAGGCAGAAGCCGTTCAAGAGCTCATTGCTGCAAAAGGGCAGGCCGCAATGGAGCAAGCTGGTAGGCAATTAGAAGGCGCCCTTTCTAAAACCATATCGTCTTTTCAAAAAGAGCTCACCGAAATCTCGGCGATTTTGGAAGCTGCTGTCGATTTTCCGGAAGAAGATCTGGAATTTGCAACGAAAGATGAGCTGATTGAAAAGCTTAAAACCATCTTGCAGAAAATGGAAAAGTTAAGTTCCACCTTTCATGAAGGAAAAATCTTGCATGAAGGACTCTCGCTCTGTCTTCTTGGCGCTCCCAATGTTGGTAAATCGTCTCTCATGAATGCACTATTAAAAGTGAACAGGGCAATTGTTACCGATATTCCGGGAACAACCCGCGATCTCATTGAAGAAGATTTTCGTCTTGGAGGCCTTCATTTTCGTCTCATCGATACGGCGGGAATTCGGGAAACGGAAGAAATTGTAGAGAAGGAAGGAATTGAGCGCTCTCACATTGCAGCAAAAAATGCCGATCTCGTTCTTCTTCTTCTCGATGCAACAAGGCCGCTTGTTGAGGCAGATCATCAACTCATCAAACTTGCTCCAAAAGAAAAGACTCTCATCATCTGGAATAAAACCGATGTAAAGCCAGGAAATCCAGCAATTTCTCCCATCCAAATTTCAGCAAAAGAAAAATTAGGCCTTGATCTACTCTCTTCCGCGATAGAAAAGCACATTTGGAAAAAAGGACACCCTCCATCGAAAGAAGAAGTAGTCATTACCAAACTTCGGCATTTTCAATCTCTTCAGTCTGCAATAGCCTCTGCAAAAAGCTGCACTGCCGGCCTACAAAAAAACATCTCTTTTGAATTTCCTGCATCGGATCTAAGATCCTGTCTGAATGATTTGGCGGCAATTGTTGGCACGAATGTGACAGAAGATATATTATCAGCTATCTTCTCCAAATTTTGTTTAGGTAAGTGAAATTGCAAAGAAAAACAGGGCGGGATAAGCAGGATAATTTTTTTTATCTTGCCAATCCTGTCGCAGCTTTAGCTGCGATCATGCATATCCTGTCTTGTTCTCGATATCTACCATGAAAAAACAGCAGCGTGCAAAAATCATTGCAAAAATCTTAAATGACCTATTTCCCAATCCTGATATTCCTCTCAAACACCAAGATCCCTACACTCTTCTCATAGCAGTTCTTCTTTCTGCGCAATGCACAGATGCGCGCGTCAATCAAATCACACCGCATCTTTTCAAGCTTGCCGATACCCCAAAGAAAATGATCCGGCTCACTCCTCAACAAATTGAAAAAATCATCCGTCCTTGCGGCCTTGCCCCAACAAAAGCAAAAGCCATTTGGAAGCTATCCAAAGACCTTCTCGATCATCACGAAGGAAAAGTTCCCAATACACTGGATGAACTAATTGTTCTTCCGGGTGTCGGCAGAAAAACGGCATCTGTTGTTCTCAGCCAAGCCTTTCAAATCCCCGCCTTCCCGGTTGATACCCACATCTTCCGATGTGCAAGAAGATGGAAGCTCAGCAAAGGCAAAACTCCTGCAGCCGTAGAAGTTGATCTAAAAAAGCTATTTCCCAAAAATACTTGGATTAAAATCCATCTCCAAATCATCTATTTTGCCAGAAAATTCTGCCCTGCGAGAGCCCACAAACAAGAAAATTGCCCAATCTGTAAAATGGTTTCATGATTCCATTTTTTGAGACACAAGTAGAGATTCTTCAAGCTATTGTTTCGATTCGAAATCCGATTCTCGATCCTATTTTTATCTTCTTAAATTATTTTGATTCAGAATATTTTGTGATGGCTTTAATTCCCTTTGTCTGGCTTGCCATTTCCCCTCGCTGGGGACTTCGCATTGCGCTCCTTTTAATCATCAATTCGAGCATTAATCATTATGCGAAGTTGTTCTTCGATCTTCCCCGTCCAATTGCCGACTTTCCCGATATTGCCATGTTTCCCTTTCGCGATCCCGGCTTTCCCAGCGGCGGTGCGCAAGGAGCAACTCTACTAGGCGGCCTTCTTATTTATGCCTGGAAAAATCCTTGGCGCTGGCCTATTGGTATTTTCTATGCTGCGCTCATTAGCTTTTCTAGGCTTTACTTAGGAGTCCATTACCCAATGGACATAGTAGGAGGGATCATCGTAGGCCTTCTCATTCTCATAGCATTCATTTATCTTCTAAAACCCATTGAATCATT
>CAZXLK010000099.1:0-4971 GCA_964641775.1 uncultured bacterium
GGAATTGAGGCTCGTTTTCAAATTCAAGCACATCGTCGGCATCCATAAAGAGCAGATAATCCCCTTTTCCTTTTGCAAGCTCAAAGGCCTCAGTGCGGCTCTCTCCAAAGTTTTTCCAAGCGCGTTCATACAGTTCGCCCGGGATGTCCTTCATATATTCTTTGATGATCTCTTGAGTGCCATCGCTTGAGCCTGTGTCGACAATCACCCAATAATCAATGGCTGGTTTGACAGAGTCTAAGCAGCGTTTGATGACTTTGCTTTCATTTTTAACGATCATATTGAGGCAGATTTTCTGTCTTTCTTCAGCTGCCAAGGGAACAAGAAAAAGTAAAAAGAGAAAAAATTTCATATGAAACCTTTTTTCCTGGCGATTCTAACAATTTATTTGGAAGTTGAGTAGAAAAAAGTGAAGGGAAACCAAAGGTCCCCCTTGTTTAGAATGATTTATAGTGTCACAAACACAATGGCGCCTTGTTCAGGTTCGCTATTGATAGATGCTACGCCATAAGTAACATGAGCGCTTTGCACCTGATTGTGATCAACAAATGAAACCGTGCCCGCACTGACTTGCCCGATCAAGGTTCCATCGCGATAAATCAGATATCCCATCACAGTAGGATCTGTACTTGCAGTCCAGCTTACTGTGTTATAATACTCTGTAAAAACAGCAAAGTTATTAGAACTTTGAACGACTGACAAAGCTGTTGGAGGAACAGGTAGATTTTTTGACCCTGTGACCGCCTCGATCACATTATGGGAACCATTCACACCAATCCATATGGCAGCAGCATTGATCGCATTCCCTGTGAGAGTTGCAGCTGTACGCGGAAACCCATTATTATTTCCAGTTGAAACGTTAAGAGGCACTGACCATGCATTTTCCAAAAATCCAGTGATATCGGATTCCGATGATTGAATAATCAAAGAGACTCCATTATAGAACATATATAGGGTTAAAGCATCGCCAAATGAAGTCACTGTTAAATCTACTGAATTGGCATGTAAGTTAGAATTTATAATATCGACTGCATTTGACCAATTTTGCCTAACAGGTTTAAGCGCTGATTCAATATTGAATGTCATCCCATCAAATGACGTATTCCATAACGCAACCGCATTTCCATTTGCATCATAGGCAATGCGAGATACCAAGTTTGCAGGATTAACTATTCCAGGGGATGAGATGCTGACTGGTGTGTTCCATGTGCCACTTGTTCCACCTCTAGTTGCAGATTGAACAATCACATTTGAATAATCAATACCGGTAAGAGTGTACTTATACCAAACAGCAGTTGCATTATTTTTAATATCCATCGCAACATGAGCATAGCCAGCTTGGGAAGTAGTGTCCGAAATAATTTGCCCAGTGCTCCAATTTCCAGAAAGGAGTTTTGAAGAAGCGTAAACAACATTGGTAGTCCCAGAAGTGCCATTCCAAACAACAACGGCCGTCTTATTTGAACCGGTACCGGAAAGTGCAATTGATGGCAATGTACCAGCAGAACTAGTGATGTTTACAGAACCTTGCCAATTTGCTCCAAAGAGCTTTGTAGCTGTTTGAATATTGCCATTAGTTTGGGCCCAAGCGGCAATCGCATCTCCAGAAGAATCAACAGCCAAAGTAGGTGTCGAAGCGCCAGAATTTGAGATTGAAGTAGATGTACCCCAGTTACTGCCAAAAGGTTTTGAGGCCGCTTTTACAATAGTGCCTTCAAGCCATATTGCCACAGCATTCCCATTTGGATCAGAAACAAGGCACGGTGAAGAAGCATTCGTGTTAGATAAAGTTACTGGACTACTCCAGCTCATATTGATCAATTTTGAACTTGCTCTAATAAACCCATTTTCCACCCACGCAGCAACAACATTGCCACTGGCATCAGTTGCAATCCGAGGATCGGAGCTATTTAAACTTGTATTTGAAAGTGTTGTGGGAGGAAAAGACCAATTAATATTATTACATGTCAGCTGTGTTGATAGTAATAATGTGAAGATAAAAAATAACTTTTTTTTCATTTTGTAAACCTTATATTTGCTGAAATTTCTTTTATTTAACATGCCCACAATTCGTGGGCATGATTTTTTAGTTTCATTTAAGGGAAACTTACTGTTGCAATTGGACTTTGGGTTCCATCAGGATTGATGGCGCAAACGCCATAAGTATTAGGTCCATTTTGCACCCGATTATCATCGATAAATTGGGTAATATTGCCTGCTACCTCTCTAAGGAATATACCATCTCTGAAAAGGCCATAAGCTACAAGATTTGGATCTGTGCTTGCCGTCCAGGTCAAGGTGTTGAAATACTCCGTAAATACACCAAAGTTATTGGAGCTTTGTGTCACCATCAGGTTAGTAGGCGGAGCTACAGCTGTTGCAGATCCTACAGCTGCCTCAATCATTTGATTAGTCCCATTTGAGGTAATCCAAACTGCAGCACCATTAAGGATATTGCCACCTGTAACAGTAGAAGCTACACGTGGGAACCCATTATCAGAACCGGTTGAAAGATTTGTAGGCGTGGTGAAAAGATTGACCACAGCACCAGCCACATTAGTTTCAGTCGACTGAATAAGAACGTTGGTGCCGTCAAAAAACATATAGGCAAAGACAGCATTGCTCAATGAATTGACCGAAAGATCAGCTTCATAACCATAAATATTTTGACTTACAATGTCATTTGGAGTACTAAAGGCCTGACCTTTTTGAAGCACAGCAGATTCAACATTATAAGTTTGTCCATCAAAAGAAATAGTCCAAGCAACGATGGCATTTCCAGATGGATCGATTCCAATTCGCGCTGAGAAATTGGCAGGATTACCCAATCCAGCGCTTGAAAGTAATACAGCCGGAGACCAAACGACACTACTAGAGGTCAAGATAGAAGCTGCAACAAACACATTTGTGTAGGCTGTTGAGGTATGGACAGAACGATACCAGACTGCAATCGCATTACCGCTTGGATCCATAGCCACTTTTGGATAGTTGTTATTAAAAGTCCCAGCTATAATTGTCAGGGATGCGCCCCAAGTACCGCCAATTGTTGCTTTAGAGGACAAAATTTGATCTTGACCTGCAACAACCGTATGCCACACTATCATTGCAGTTCCAGCAGCGCTGATTGTGACAGAAGGGCCATCGGAATTAGGCGAGCTTGAAAACATAGTAGGTAGTGTCCAAGTGCCAACAAGTTCGAGATTTGTAGAAGTTTCTATAAAACCATTCCTTACCCATACTGCTATTGCATTTCCTGTTGAATCCACAGCCAGCTGAGGAGCCGATGCTCCGCCAGTGATTGCTGATATTTGTACTGACGAAGTCCAACTGCCGCCAAATGGCAACTTAGAACTATTTACAATACCACAAGAATCAAGCCAAATAGCAGTCACATTGCCACCGCTATCTACAGCAAGCCTAGGAGCTGAAGAACTCGACCCTGATACGGTTTGAGAGCTGCCAAAATTCATCCCAATTGGTTGAAAACTTGACTTAATTACACCATTTTCAACCCACGCAGCTGTGACATTTCCATTCGTATCCATAACGATTTGAGGATCGCTAGAATTGACTCCAGAAGCTGAAAGAGTAGCTGGACTGCCCCAAGCAATCTCTGGAGCACATTTTAATTGCGCTATTGCGCACAACATAAAAATAAAAACCAATATTTTTTTCAATGGTACCTTCCTTGACAGCTTGAATTTTTTTGTGAATGAATTAAACCCCATTCAAGCTGATGGATAAAAGGTTTAATTCTTTTAAAATACTTAAGAATCAAGCACAGATTGAGATCCCATTGTTTTGAGCAGATTTTGCTCTTAAGAATCATTGGATTTTTTTTGTAAAAATGTTAAATGTATCCATTACATTACAAAAAATAAATACTAACAAGATATTTTTTCAGATCAGCCAAAATATTCTTCACTTCTGCTTTTGACATTTAATGATTCATTTCTTTAAATTGGGCTTTTACGCCTATGAAGTTAAGAAACTTTTTCAACCTCATTTTTAGTCTCTCTTGTTATTCTTTGCCTTTATGTGCAGAGACTGATTCTATTGATCAAGAATGCTGCCCATGGATCAAATCAAAATGGATCGGAGCCCGCTATTTAGCAGGCGATGGGATCGGATTTGATAAGGGATATCTAACTGGAGAATTATTCCTTTCTTCATCAACACCAAAATGGTGTTATTTACTACCTTTTATTGATTTACGAGGCCATTACATTAACGGCGGCAATTATGCATTCAATACTGGAATTGGAAGCCGCTTTCTTATATCTGAGGGATGCCGCGCTTTAGGGGTCAACGCCTATTACGATTATCGTCATACAAAGAGAAAAGATTATCATCAGATCGGGGCAGGATTTGAATTTTTAAATCCGAAATGGGAATTGCGCGCCAATGGTTATTTTCCTGTTGGCAGAAAGAAAACCAAGGCATTTAGTTCCCAATTCGACCATTTTTTTGGAAACTCCTTTTTTATTAGGAGCAAATATCAATTTGCCTACATTGGAGGCAATGCCGAAGCTGGATGGCATTTTTATCAGTGGGGCAAATTTGATCTTTTCGCTGCTGCCGGTCCTTATTATTTTAAGGGAGACATTGGTAAAGCCGCAATTGGAGGGCAAGCCAGATGCACACTCCGCTATGGGCAATATGCTTCAATTGAAGTAAGTGATTCTTACGATGAGGTCTTTCATAACCGTTTGCAAGGCCTATTTTCTATTAGTATTCCGTTTGGGCCCAAAGCTCATTCCCCTAGACGAACCTCTAAATGTTGCTGCGATGATCAACTGTTGCTTCAGGAATGGGTTTATTATGCGCCTAAAAGACAAGAAATGATTGTGATTAATACTAAAAAGAAAACAACTGAGGCCATAGACCCTACTACTGGAATTCCATTGAATTTCGTATTTGTGAATAATACCAGTTCCTCCAATGGCACATTCGAGAGTCCTTTCCATAGTT
>CAZXLK010000100.1:0-4545 GCA_964641775.1 uncultured bacterium
AATTTTAACAGAGCTTGCCCTTTTTTGGTTTGATCAAACTAAAGACATTGTTCCGAATCATGTGCTCAGTAACCCCGATCCCAATGTAATGATTGTGAAAAAATGTGAACCTTTGCCGATCGAAGTGATTGTTAGGGGATATATGGCAGGCTCCATGTGGAGAGATTATGCAAAAGGGGCAAGACAAAAATGTGGAGTTCCTCTTCCGGATGGCATGAAAGAAAATGACCCCTTGCCAAGTCCCATTGTAACTCCGACAACTAAAAGCGAAACGGGTCATGATGAAGATTTGATGAAAGTCGATCATCCCGATTGGGAAATGATCAAAGACATTGCGCTTAAGCTTTATAGACGGGGCTCTGAGATTTTGAAAAAACAGGGAATGACCTTGGTCGATACGAAATATGAATTTGGCTTTGATTCGAAAAATCAGTTAACGCTCATCGATGAAATCCACACGCCCGATTCTTCCAGGTTTTGGTATAAAGACGATCTTCGATTCCCCGATAAAGAATTTGTGAGGCAGTGGGCAAGAAGCCTTGGCTTTACAGGCGATGGAGAAGTGATTGCGTTATCGAAAGAGATGCAAGATAAAATCCATGCAAACTATGCGGGTATTTTTGAAAAAATCACAGGCAAAGCTTTGCAAAAAACAGGCTCTTTTTTTCCAAAAAGATGCTTGGAGAATTTAAAAAAAGAAAACCTCATAAAAGGTTGCTTTGCCTTGATCATTTTAGGCAGCGAAAAAGATATGTCCTATGCAGATAAGATGAAAGAGGTCTTTCAAGAGGCGAGAATTCCTTGTGAGGTCGTTATTTCTTCTGCCCATAAAAATACAAGGGCGCTTTTAGAGATTCTGGAAAAGTTCAATGAATCGGTAGAGCCCGTTGTGAACATAACTGTTGCTGGAAGAAGCAATGCGCTCTCCGGTGTTGTTGCCTGCAATTCTAAATGGCCTGTCATTGCATGCCCTTTTTTCAAAGACGGACAAGATTATCTCATCAACATCCATTCCAGCTTGCAAATGCCAAGTAAAGTCCCCGTACTCACTGCAATCGATCCGCAAAATGCAGCACTCGCAGCTGTTCGGATGTTAACCATGATGGAAGGTGTATCTTGAAAATTTTAGTCATTGGAAATGGTGGAAGAGAGCATGCGTTAGCTCACACATTTTGGCGGCAAGGGCATGAGGTCTTTTCATGTCCCGGCAATCCCGGGATCAATGCAATTGCTACGCAATTAGACTCTTCTTTGAGAGATTATGAGGAGCTTGCGAAAAAAGTAAAAGAGATGGGAATCGATCTGACCGTTGTTGGCTCCGAAGTCCATTTGGAAAAAGGGATTGCTGACATTTTCCATGCTCACAATCTTTTTCTTTTTGGCCCAACTAGGCAAGCTGCAAGGTTGGAGACAAGTAAAGCTTATGCCAAGGAGTTCATGGCGAAGTTTGGCATTCCAACTGCCAAAAGACTCCACTCCTTGCAATTTCCCTGCGTCCTTAAAGCAGATGGTCTTGCCATGGGAAAAGGGGTCATTGCATGCAAAAACGAAAGGGAAGCTGATTTGGCTCTGAAGGAATTAAAACGGTATTCAGAAACCATTATCATTGAAGAAATGCTAGAAGGACCCGAAATTTCTTTGCAAATCATCACGGATGGAGAAAAGGCTTATCCTCTTCTTGCAGCACAAGATCACAAAAAGCTCTACGATGGCGATTTGGGTCCAAATACAGGGGGAATGGGCGCCTATGCACCGATCCCTTTTTTCACCCCTGAATTAGAAAAAGAGATCGATGAAAAGATTGTACAGCCAACACTCAATGGTTTACGTAAAGAGAAGATTTTATATCGGGGAATTTTGTATTTTGGCCTTATGCTGACAGATGAGGGGCCAAAGGTTTTGGAATATAACTGCAGATTTGGCGATCCCGAAACTCAAACGATCTTGCCTCTTTTAGAGTCCGATCTTGCAGAGCTGATGCTGCACATGAGAGCTCCACCCAAGTGGAAACAAAAAGCCTCTTGCTGTGTGGTTTTGGCATCACCCGGCTATCCAAAATTCCCCATTACAGGAATTCCGATTGAAAAGATAAAAGAATCAGAAGATCTTTTTGTTTTTCATGCAGGAACAACTCTTGATCCAACAGGGCATTTGATCACTTCCGGAGGAAGAGTTTTCGGCATTACCGGCCTTGGAAGAGATTTGGAAGAGGCAATTGCAAAGGCATATGACGCAATTGATGCATCTTGGGCCTATTATAGGAAAGATATTGGAAAAGCGGTGTCTTTATCAGCCACAAAGTAATCAACCCATGCGGGTTGCCGTTTTCGGCTCAGGAACCGGCACGATCTTAAAAAGCCTTCTCGAAGCTAGAAAAAAAGAGGCTCTCTCCTTTCAGATTGTCCTTCTTTTTACAGATCAACTCTGCCGTTTTCAAACCATTGCAAAGGAAGTAAACCTCCCTCTCATCTACCATCCTCAAAAAACAGGACAAAAGAGAATCGAATATGATCAAGAAGCGCTCCATCTCATCCAAAATTTTTCCATCGATTTTATCCTTCTTGCAGGGTTTATGCGGCTGATGTCTTCTCTTTGGCTCGAGGCTTTTCCAAACCGCATTTTAAATATCCATCCGGCTGATTTGACAAGCCGCAAATACATTGGGAAAAATGCCGTTTACGATGCGCTGAAAGCAGGCGAGAAAAGAACAAGAACCTCTGCCATTTTAATAGATGAGACAGTAGATGGCGGGCCGATTGTTGCATCAGGGTCCTGGGTTGATTACGATGGCCCAATTCCTGTAACAATGGAGAGCGCAAAAAAGCATCAAGAAAAACAAAAAGAGTTCAGCGACTTCGCCGTATGTAAATCCGCTTTACATTGGATCGGGGCCGGGCGCATTGCAACGGAAGACAAAACCATTTTCTTTGACTCAAAAAAAATGCCAATAGAGGGAGTATGTGTGGAATCATTGGGATGATAGGATCTGAGCCCATAACAGAATTTATTCTGCATGGGATGATCCAATTGCAGCATAGAGGCCAAGATGCATCGGGCCTTCTTTTAATTGATCATCAAAACAAAATGCACCTCCGGAAAAAAAAGGGGTGGGTCTCAGAGCTTTTGAAAGAAAAACCTCTTCCCACAAATACCCTCTCCGGCCTTGGCCATATCCGCTATTCAACTTCCGGAAAAGGGCAAGACAGCGAAATCCAGCCCCTCACCACACAAAATCTCGCCATCGTCCACAATGGAAACCTTGTCAATTACTCCTATCTTCGTAGTGTTATGGAACAAGAGGGAATTCTTTTCGAAACCGATTCCGATAGCGAAGTGATATTGCATCTTCTTGCAAAACATATAAAAGAAGATGAGCCCATCTTTGATGCTCTTTGCAATGGAGTATTAGAGGTTTTTGAAAAAGTCTTAGGTGCCTATTCGATCATTGGTATAGTGCCGGGTTTTGGCTGTTTTGCCTTTCGCGATCCAAAGGGAATCCGCCCTCTAGCAATTGGAAAAGAGAGTTCTTTTACTGCGATTGCATCGGAATCTTTTGCTCTTCATCATATCGGGTGCAAAGAGATTGAAGATATTGAGCCGGGAACTCTCATTTGGATTGATCCAAAGGGCTCCCTCCATAAAAAAAATCTCTCTTGCCAAACGCACTGCCACTGCTCTTTTGAATTCAATTACTTTGCCAAAACGCCCACCTTTCTGGAAGGAAAAGAGGTCTTTTCGATCCGCGCCAGACTGGGAGAGCTTCTAGCGCAAAAAATCGAAAAGCTGACTCTTCCCCCGATTGACATGGTAATTGGCGTTCCCGAAACGGGAAACCCTGCGGCGATGGCTCTTGCCCAATATCTCAAACTGCCCTTTGGAGAGGGCTTTGTCCGCCATCAATCAGCCGGCCGCACCTTCATCATTTCAGAAAACAAAAACCGGCAAAAAACAGCCCGCCAAAAACTCTCCCCCGTCCGCTCTCTTTTCCAAGATAAAACGGTCCTTCTTGTCGATGACAGCATTGTTCGAGGAACTGTTTCCAAACAAACCATTAACCTGGCCTTCGAGGCCGGCGCCAAAAAGGTTCTCTTTGCCTCCACCTTCCCCCCCGTCATGCATCCTTGCATCTACGGCATCGATTTCCCCAACAAAAACCAGCTCATCGCCGCCAACCTCTCCCCTTCCCGCATCGCCGAAGAAATCGGCGCCGATTACGTGATCTACAACGATCCCGAAGATTTAAAAAAAGCAACCGGCCTCACCGACCTCTGCCTCGCTTGCGTCACAGGCCAATACCCAACCTCCACCGTCGGCATCGAAACACTCCAACAACTCCGTGAACAAGCCTATTCATGTTCAACATAAGATAAGCAGGATAAAGAAATATTAAATTGGTGCATGAACTCTATTTTTTCCTCGGGGGTTTCTGGGATTGCAAAGGGACAGGATTTAGAAGATATGCATGATCTGCAGGATAGGATTAAGAAAAAAATATTTCTACTTTATCATGCAAATCATGCATATCCTTTTCCATCATGGTTTCCT
>CAZXLK010000101.1:0-4543 GCA_964641775.1 uncultured bacterium
TCTGCGGCATCTTCCGGCTCCGGTAGATTGGGAAGGGAAAATAAGGCTTGGATCATCTTTTGCACCTGGAACTTACTAGCCCCCCCTTTTCCCACAACTGCCAGCTTTGCTTTTTTTGGAGCATACTCATAAACGGGAATTTTTGCCTTAGCCCCTGCCAAAAAAACCATCCCCTTGGCCATTCCCAGTTTGATGGCGCTTTGTGCATTTTTCAAGACAAATTGCGACTCGACCGCAATTGCTGTAGGCTTATGGCGCTCGATGAGCGATGTCACGGCGTCATAAAGGATGAGATATCTCTTTTCCAAAGAAAGATTTGGCGGCGGCCGGATACAGCCAAAATCGATAGCGGTAGTGGGTGGGCATATAACTCCATACCCTGTCACGCGGGTTCCGGGATCAATCCCAAGGATGATTGTCGGCATATTTACTGATGTTATATAATAAGCCTCTATGCCTGCAAATATATTGGTTCGGATGCCGAATTGGGTTGGTGATCTTGTCATGGCAACCCCCGTTTTGAGTGATCTTCGAGATGCTTTTCCAAAAGCCCAAATCACAGCTATGTCCCAAAGCCCCACTGCTGAGCTTTTGCAGCACGATGCGTCCATTGATGAGCTTTTCACATTTACAAGACCGGAAAATAAATTCCTTCGGAGAGAAGAACTTCGCAACATCACTCGTAAAATTGAAACGGGCAAATTCGATACGGCCATTTTGCTGACTAATTCTTTTTCCTCTGCTTGGTGGTGCTGGCAGGGAAAAATAGAGAGGCGGATCGGCTATCCCGCCTATTTTCGAAGCCTCATACTCACCGATGTCGTGAGCTGGCCCAAAGAAAAGATCCATCAGGTCGATCTCTATAAACGCCTTTTGGAGCCGCTTGGCATTCCCCATTCAGATACTCAGCCTCGCCTTTATGTCTCAAAAAAAGAAGTAGCGGCTTCCAAAGAGCTTTTGTATCAAAGAGGATATATCGATGGGAAAAAACTCATCGGGATCAATCCGGGAGCAACTTATGGCTCTGCCAAATGCTGGCCGGCAGAAAGATTCCGAGAGCTTGCCCTTGAGCTTTCCAAAGATGCTTTTGTCGTTTTTTTTGGCGATACAGCGACTTCTAAAATGGTTCGGGAGATTTGCCAAGGCCTTCCAGAAAATGTGCTGAATTTAGCAGGAGTGACCACTCTTCGAGAGCTTGCCTGCATCATCAAAGATTGCAATCTTCTCATCACAAATGATAGCGGGCCCATGCACATTGCATCGGCATTCAATACGCCCCTTGTTGCCCTTTTCGGCTCAACAGACGAAATAGTTACCGGCCCTTACGGAAAGCCAGATGCCGTCATTAACAAACATGCAAGCTGCTCGCCATGTCTAAAACGGGTTTGCCCTATTGATTTTCGCTGCATGAAAGAAATCAGCGTACGTGAAGTTGCTGCTAAGGCAAAAGAATGCTTAGATCTTTCAAAAGATTGATTTTTCCCAACCCACTCGATTGGATGCTCAAAAGGGCAAAAGGAAAAAAAATTCTCATTGGCTGGAACCGCGGCCTTGGTGACATTGCTCTTGGCCTTTATGCAATCGTACATCGAATCCGCGAGTTTATCCCCGATGCAGAAATCACCTTCATCACACGTGAAAATCTTGAGTATGGTTTTTCTATGCTCGAAAACGTCAAGGTAATTAAAACAAATTGGACGCGGGGACAAAATTACACAATTCCAAAAGAGATTCGAAAACAGTTTGATCTTGTCATTGAAAAGCCAAGTCCAACTGATTGGGTGCGATGGCAAAGAGGAAAGCTCACTCCCAAATTAAAATGGGATCCGGCACATGATGATTTGTGGCAAGGCTTTGATCTGCTGGGTGGTTTTACATATATTTGCGTGCAAGTATCAGCAGAAACAGAGTATGGACTTTGGCGCAATTGGCCCCTTGCAAAATGGGAAGAGCTTTTTACAAGACTTGAAAAATTTCCCTTAGTAAAAATCATCCTTTTTGGATTTGGAACGGAACCCAAATTTTCCCATGCCAATGTTATTGATTTGCGGGGAAAGACAACCCTTTTTCAGCTCCTTTCGATCGTAAAAAATAAAGTCCATGCAGCAATTTTGCCGGACTCCGGCATCTTGTCGATGATTTATTATCTTGGGTGTACATTTCCCATTAAAGTGATCTCGCTTTGGGCAGATTCGAATCATGGTATTTTAAAACAAAATGTTGCCTCGCCAAATCCAGAGCTCACACACTATCCCTTGATAGGAAAAGAGCGGGATCTTTCTTCTGTGGACGCCAAAGGTGTGATTGATTGCATTTTTCCTGCAGAGCCGCTCAGAGAGTGCACGCTTGCAGCAACCATAAAGCCGGCTCCTCTTGGAAAATTTGGAGTCATTATCCTTGCAGGAGGGCAAGGAAGCAGGCTAAATTCCACTGAGCCCAAGGGGATGTTTTGCATTCGGGAAAAAAGTCTTTTTCAATGGATTTTGGAAAAAGTGCCGCCATCTATTCCCATTGCCATCATGACATCGCCATTCAATCATGCAGAGACGGTAAATTTTTTCGAAAAGCATGAGTGTTTTGGAAGGGAAGTCTATTTTTTTCAGCAAGAAGTGATGCATATGGTGAGTCAAAAAGGAGAGCCTCTTCCGATTTTAGTTCCGAATGGAAATGGAAGTGTTTTTAAATCGTTTCAAGACATTTTAGCTGTTTTTGAAAAGAGAGGCATTGATTTGGTTTCGATTGTTCCTGTGGAAAATCTCAAAGCCAATCCGGCAGATCCTACTTTCATCTCTTTTATGCGGCAAACCGGATGCGAGATCGGGATCAAGTGTATCGAGCGCAAGCCGGATGATCCCCCCATGGGCGCTCTTGTCACACGCGAAGGAAGACTTGAAATCCTTGAATACATGGAAATTCCTCCTACATTCACTGTAAAATATTCCTACACCGGCATGCTGGCCATGCAGCTAAATTTCATGAAACAGATGGCAAAGGTAGATCTTCCCGTGCATTGGGTTTGGAAAAAAGCGGGAGATACATTTGCCTGGAAGGGAGAGCGCTTTGTCTTTGATGCCCTTCCTTTTGCCAAAACAGCTGTTGCCCTTTGCTTCCCCAAAGCCGAGATCTATGCCCCCCTCAAATCCGAAGAAAATCTCAAAGAGATATTATCTACTACACAATAAATATCCTGCTTATCATGCCGATGCTTTTGCATCGATCGTGCGCATCCTGTTCCTTTTTTGAAGAGAATAACAGGATATGCAGGATCACACCTCCACCCCAAAAAATGAAGCATTTTTTTGGGGCCCCGGGTGGCATGATAGGCAGGATAAATTTTGTTTTTATTCAAAGAAATTCTAGCTGCAACTTAAAATTTTTTTATCATTCTCTTTCAATGGGAAACGTGGTAAACTATTTGGCATGAGTCAAAAAAAGATTGGATATTTGGGAGCGGGAACCTGGGGGTTTGCCTTGGCAACGCTGCTTGGCAATAAAGGGCACGAAGTCGTTGTTTGGGCAAGAGATCCCGAACTTGCCGCTACATTGCAAAAAACAAGAGTCCATCCGAAATTGGAAGGGAGCTTTGCATCCGAAACGGTTCGATTTACCTCTGATTTTCAAGAGGCAGTTCAGGGCGTTGATGTCATTGTTGAAAGTATCACTACTGCCGGCGTTCGAGCAGTTTTCAAACAACTTACAAAATCGAAAGTGCCGGTGATTCTGACTTCCAAAGGAATTGAGCAGGGATCAGGATTGCTCATGCCTGAAGTGGTAGCTGAGTTACTTCCTAAAGAGCTAATTGGAATTTTGAGCGGGCCAAGTCTTGCCGATGAGGTGGTGAAAAATCTTCCCACTTCAGTTGTTTGCTCTGCCTACGATCCAAATGTAATGCAACTGATCCATGAGCTTTTTGTGACTCCAACATTTCGGGTCTATCCGAATGAAGATATTGATGGAGTTGCTTTTGGCGGGGCCATGAAAAACATCATTGCCATTGCTTGCGGGATTTCTGATGGGCTTGGCGGAGGCGATAATGCAAAAGCAGCGCTTATGACTCGAGGCCTTCACGAAATGCGAAAACTGGCCACTGCGAAAAACTGTTCTCCCGAAACTCTCAATGGCCTTACCGGCATGGGTGATCTTTCGGTCACATGCATGTCCAAATCGAGCCGCAACTACCGCTTCGGCCGTCTCATTGCCGAAGGCTTTTCTCCCGAAGGCGCCCGCCAAAAAATCGGCATGGCCGTCGAAGGTGTTTACACCTGCGTTGCCGCGCGCGAGCTCGGCGCCAAACACAAAATCCCCATCCCCATAACGGAAGCCGCCTACGCCATCATCTACCAAAACCTCGACCCCCGCGAAGCGGTCAAATCGCTCCTCACCCGCACCATCAAAGAAGAACATTTGTAAAATAATATTTCAGGACATTGTTTTTTTCTCATCCGCGCGATTATATATCGAATCATGGATGTGATTGCTTTACCTCTGTTTTTTAAAACGAAAGTGATTACCGCGGAAGAGATGGCGCGGATTGATCGGCTGG
>CAZXLK010000102.1:0-4522 GCA_964641775.1 uncultured bacterium
TGGGGAGAGGGCGGGTTATGAGTCCGCTGCTCTAACCGCTGAGCTATTGCCCCAGATAAGGTATGGGCAATATCTTAACTTGAATGGAGGGGATATTCAAGGAGTTTTCTTGTTCAGTTTGGCTATTTCTTGGACGGCAATTGCAGAAATCTTATCAGGATTATAGGGGGCTTTAGTCTCAATGAGTTCTCTGAGTTCTATTAATTGGGTTGAAGTAATATTAGGACTGCTAAAATAGGCTTTTGCTAGTTGGACAAGATTGTGACGATCTTCGTTGGAGCCGCTTTGGGCATAATGCTCGATGAGATGGAATAATCTAAACTCGCTTAAGGAGACTGAAATCATAGGTCACTTCTCTAGAAGATTAACTGAAAGTGTTGATTCTCTGATCTAAAGGTTGTAAAACACCGGGAGCATTTTGTGCAATTTTTCTTTTTAATGAATCTGCTTCACCGCTTCTCCAAAAAGGTAAAAGAGTTCCTTTGATCTTCCCGTTCATATACAAAATTCCCTCAAAGATGCTCGTAAAAAATTCTTCGTCTTCCGGGGTATCTTTTATGTAATAAAATATAGAAGAAAAGATATTGAATGCCAGCTTTTGTAATCCCTTATCTGAGGAAATTTGGGTTTTTAAGAATGTTAGATATTGTTCACGGAACGCTTTTGCTCTCAATTCTTGAAGTTGATTTGCATGCTCGCATAGAAGAGTATCTATCCCATTGTCAATGAGAAAAAGTGAAAAAAACTCGTCTTGCAAATGAACAAGGGCGTTTCCTAAATTTGCAGCCGACTCGATCAAGAAAAATCCATGAGTCACATCGATAGAAACAAATCGATCCGAATTTCCGATCATAAAATCTAAAAGTGATAGCTCACCGATCTTAAAAAAAAGATCCTTTTTTTGCTCTTTCGTTGCTAAGTCGTACCGCTCGGAGTTGACAAAATCATACATAGTTTGCCCCGGAATCTTCTCTAATAAAAGAGCTGTTTGCAAGTAATGAACTCTTTTGTAAGTATTATATCCGATTCTAATGATATCACGAGAAAGAGGGGCCGTTTTATCTTCTAAATGAAGAGAAAAGCCTTCAGGATCAAAATACTCGCCCTTTTCAAAGTCAATCGAGGAAAAAGCAGGAACCTGCAATTTCATAGCATCATCTTCTAAAATTTGGCAAAATGTTTGATAAATCTGATTACAAACTGTTTCAAAAGGATCCGTACTCTTAATTACGAACTGAGAATAATCAGACTCGAGCGTCCTGGGATAGTCGATCAAAAATGTTGGACCATATGCGCCTAATGTCGAAGGTCTGGCCGGAGCTATGACTAAAGAGGGAATATCGTTCAAAATCTGCATAGAGATTTCAGCAACCAACTCTTTAGTTAAATCAGCCGAGTCACCGCTAACATAGGCGGAAAAATAAGGGCTTTGGACTTTGTCCATTAAAGCCTTAGCGCTTATTGAAGAATTATTTAGCATCCCTGAAGAAACGCTTGCCAGTCTATTATTTAGTTGCCAAAGCTCTTGAAGACTTTCGCTTCTTACAGCATCGTTTTCCCCTAACACCCAGTTTACTTCTGTTAAGTGGGCGACTTTTCCTATTTCGCTGCACATCTTATCTACTGTAGCAAAAGTAGATTTAAAATTAGATATTGAATTGGTGCTCATAATTACATTAATTATAACATTTATTATGTTGAAAATCAATTACAAACAATTTTATTTAAATTAACTACAAAATGTAGTTCTAAAAATTTTAATAAATAGCTTTGGTTGTTCTCAAAATGGATAGGAAAATGATATGATGGCTGGAATGAAAAAATCAAGGAATCAGGTTGGGAGGGCCCTTTTTTGGAGCAGCGCGCTCAGCGAGCCCCTTTTTACCCTCTATGCTTGGCTCCCTTTTATATTGTACAAAGATTTGGGAGCAAGCGCCTGGCAGATCGCAATACTCACCATGCTAAAACCGCTGGTTTCCATCTTGTCCTTTTATTGGAGCGCAGGGCTGGGGCGGAATGGCAAGATCAAGGCAAATGTCTTATGGGCCGGCTTTTTGATGCGGGCTCCTTTTTTGCTATGCCCTTGGTTTGACTCAATTTGGTTTGTCATTTTTGCAGCTGTCAATTACATGTTTTTCAATAGGGCAGTCATTCCCGGCTGGATGGAGATTGTAAAGCAAAATGGCGATACCGGCAAAATGGGTAAGCTTTTTTCTTTAAGTTCTGCCTTTGGCTATGCGGAAGGGGTGGTTCTTTCTCTCGGGATGGGGTGTTTACTCGATCATGACGCGGGACTTTGGAAGATTTTGTTTTTCGCGGCGTCTTTGATTGGGATGGGAGTTGTTGCAATTCAATCGCGGATACAGGTAGAAAACGGGGTCAAGAGAGAGAGGCAAAGCTTTAAAGAGTTGGTTGTGCAGCCTTGGAAAGATAGCTTCCGGCTCATGCGCGAGCGGCCTGATTTCGCCCGGTATCAATGGGGCTTTATGCTCTCAGGCTTTGCGATCATGCTCATTCAGCCGGCCCTTCCCATTTTTGCAGTCGATGATTTAGGAGTTTCCTATACGATGGCTGCAGGGGCCATTTCCATTGCCAAAGGGCTTGGGTTTTCCTTATCGTCCTTTTTCTGGGCAAAATGGATTCAAAGGGTTAATGTATTAAGACTTGCAAGCTGGGTCTTTCTCACGGTTTCGCTTTTCCCCCTTTTTATGAGCTGCTCGATCTTTTGGATTGGCTTTTTTTACTTTGCCTTCTTTTGGTATGGCGTGGGGCAGGGGGGAAGCCATTTGGTCTGGAATATGTCGGGCCCCATCTTTGCCGGCAAAGAGGAAAGCTCTCGGTATACGGGAGTTGGGCTTATGATGGTAGGTCTTAGAGGAGCTGTTGCGCCCCCTCTTGGCGGCTTTCTTGCGATTGCGTTTGGTCCGATTGCCACTCTTCTTGTTGGCGCGCTTCTTAGTTTTTATAGCGGAATTCAAATCCTATTGAAAAAAGAAAAACTCTCGCGTATTTAGAGCTATATGCGCTCTATCTACATTGGCATCTTTGTATTTGCTTCCTTTTTGTTTGCAGCTGAAGAGCAGGAAGTTGCAGCCGCCCTACTCACCCGTACCGATAGCATTCCGGACGGGGTGGAAAAGGCAAGCGATGCCTATTTTGAAGGATATATACAGGCCTTAATTGATATGCACTATGCAGAATACCGCGTCGTAGTGATCTCCAAAAATAAAATCGTCTGGCTTGCCAATTTACCTAAAAATGAGCTCCTTGCAAAAAGTATCATCCAATTTGTCAAAGATGTGCCCGGAGTGACAGAAGTTCATGTGATTGGCGAGGTTCCTCCTGAAAATGAAGAACTTAGAATAAAATATGTGGAAAGGCCTACCATCAATGGCATTTGGTTTCCCCAAATGACTGAGCTTTTTCAGCCTCTCATCGGATCTCCTCGAGTGATTTCTTACACTCTCGGCTATAGAAGCGGAGATGAAGTCTGCGGAAATAAATGCGCAGATATCTCCCTTGGCGATGATTTTGCCGTTTACCGCTGGCTTGATGTGCTATATGGAGGAGATTTGCAAATTGGAATCGAAGGTTGCGTTTGGTCAGTATTTAATTTTGATCCCCATCCTGACATCGCGGGAGGAACCGAGCTTGTTAACACCGATTTTTACGGCGCCATTCCCATTACCTATGCCAAGAACAAGTGGTCCTTTAGGCTAAGAGGCTACCATGTCTCAGGACATATAGGAGATGAATACATCATTAACCACCCCTCTGTAAAACGGGTCAATCCATCCATTGAGGCAATTGATTTCTTTGCCTCATACCAAGCAAAAGATGCGATCCGCCTCTATATTGGCCCCGGAGCCATTGTCCATAGCGACGAGACTTTTAAGTGGAAGCCTATGTACATTGAATATGGAACCGAAGTCCGTTTTCTTGGAACAAAATTTTTAAAGCAGCGGGTATATGGAACACTCTACCTCACCTTGCATTTTCGCAACATGCAAGAGCTGGGCTGGAATTTTGACGGGACCTATCGCGGCGGTTATGAATTTAGCAAACTACAAGGCATTGGGCGGAAATTCCGCTTCTACATCGAATACCATCATGGCTATTCGTATGAAGGACAATTTGCCAAAATGAGAACGCATTATATGCAGTACAATATTTCTTATGGATTTTAGAAAAGGAGGATCTATGAATAAGAAAAATAACGTAAACCAAGAAAGAATTCGAACAATTCGCCAAAAAGCGGAAGAGACTTTGAAACTCTGCAATGAAGCAGAGCAGGGTAAAATTTCTGCAGAAGAATTCGAAAAAAGAGTTTCTAAAGTAGGAGGAGCAGGCTCAATAATAAAACCGGAATATTAAACAATTCCCTAATTTAAGGAAGAAAATCATGGATAAGAAACAACAAACAAATCAAGAAAAAATTCGACAGTATCGCCAAAAAGCGGAAGAAGTTTTGAAACTCTGCAATGAAGCAGAGCAGGGTAAAATTTCTGCAGAAGAATTCGAA
>CAZXLK010000103.1:0-4355 GCA_964641775.1 uncultured bacterium
TGCAAGTCTTGCATCGTCTACCAGCTTTTCTAAATGGCTTAAAGTGGGAGAAGTAGTTGTAGCTGCAGGTGCATCCGGAAAAAAAAGAGGGGCGCCATAAACCCTGGCAATTTGATCGCGATGCCACATCAAGATGGTAGAGAAAATGCACTCGCAATTCGCTGTTTTTTTCATCGGATCTTCGCAATCTGCCTCTTCTTCAATTTTTTCTATCTGTTGCATTAACTCGGGATAACTTGGCTTTTGAGATAGGATTTGAAAAAGAGATTCTTCAAAGGGCATTTTTAGGCGAATACCGGCAAATTCTTTAGGAGTGAGTGGTTGGAATTTGACCACACTGCAGCGGGAAACGATGGTCGGCAAGATTTCTTGGAATTTCATTGTGAGTAAGATCAAAAGATTATCAGGCTCGGGCTCTTCGAGGGTTTTTAAAAAGGCATTGGCAACTGCCGGCTGCATCCGATGGGCATCATGAATCAAAAAGATTTGAGAAGATGCCTCGAAGGGAGTTGCATGGACCGCATCAATTAAACCTTTTAGAGTTTCCATTGTATGAAGAGCGCTTTTTCCCTCAGGGCGAAAAACATGAAAATCCGGATGAGATTCCTTCTCAATCCGGGCGGCATCTTTTAGCAAATGGGAGGTAATTTCTTTTGCAAAAAGGCTTTTTCCAATCCCATCCGGCCCGGAAAACAAAAGCGCATGAGGCAGCTGATCCATCCTCTTTCGCAAATAGGCCTTGACCGATTCGTTGCCTAGGATTTTTTCAAACATGAATAAAATTGTTCCTCAATCAGCTTTTCTACCTTTTTCAACTCTTTTCTCAGCTCGTGGTTCTGCGGATCAGAAATAAGAGCATACTTTAATTGTTCTTTTCGCTGCTTTAACGTTGTTGAGAAAAGTTCCGGAAAGCTCTTTTCTCGAATGGGATTGGTCATTCTCTACTAATACATCCTTTGTGTTCTTTGATGAGATCTCTCACTCTTCCTTTGAGCTGCAAAATACGATCCCCATTTTCTATCGATGTATTTTTGTAAGTTTCAAGAATCACCCGATTCAATTCTTGTCTTGCAGAATAAAGTCTCATGGGAAGAGTTGTACAATCATCATATTTTTTTGGACTGGAAACAATGGGGGATATCATCATTGCCTACCTCGGAGTTGACTGTTATAGATGTACTCGCTGATGCTCTCAAGAATCTGGTAGGATTTTTCATGCACTTTACGATCTGTGGAACTCTTCAAATTTATTTCAGCTGTTCGCTTTTGTATTTTTTTCTCTATAGGAATGATCGCTTCGATGTCCTCAATTTGATAAAAACTCCTAACGGTAGGAATCATCATTGCCATACACACCTCCTTTCGTTTAAAAAATTTTAAAAAATGTTTTCTTTTAGATCAAGGGAACTAAAAGATTCTTGGCGAGAGTTAACACCTGATCAGCCGTTTTTCCCCCATCGAGAATATGAAAACGATCAGGCTCTTTTTGGGAAATCATATGAAATCCTTCTCGGATTTTAGCATGAAAGGAAATTGTTTCTTGCTCGATTCTATCGGCAGCATGGGTCTTTTTTGCTCTTGCAAGACCAATTTTTGGATCAATATCCAGATAAAGTGTGAGATCGGGCTTTAAAGGAGCAATTGTCTTGCAAAGATTTTCCACCTTTTCCATCCCAATTCCTCTTGCGTGGCCTTGATAGGCTACGGTTGAATCATTAAAGCGATCGCAAAGGACAATCTTTCCTTCCATTAATGCCGGATGAATCAATTCTGCAATATGCTGAGCTCTTGATGCTAAAAATAGAGAAAGTTCGGCCATAGGGGCAATGGAGCCTCCATGTAGAAGAAGCTCTCGGATCTTTTCACCAAGCTTCGTCCCGCCAGGTTCCCTGGGTTTAATCACCGGGAGATTTTTTTCTAAAAGAAACCGATAGACACCTTCAATCAGAGTGGTCTTTCCGGCCCCTTCCCCCCCCTCAAATGTGACAAAAAAACCTTTTTTCAGATTTTTTTATTCCTTTTTCTCGGTGCTCTCGGTGTGCTCGGTGGTTAAATTTTCCGCTTTTTCTATAGGAGACTCTTCAGCTAAACCGATTTTTTGGGCGGCGGCGACCTGATCGTTTTCCCCTTTCACGTTGACAAGGCGGACCCCTTGCGTTGTGCGGCCCATGACGCGCACTTCGCGCATCGGAATTCGAACGGCTTGCCCAATTGCCGACATGAGAAGAACGCTATCGGAATCTGTGACAGTGAGGGCTGCAACGACCCTTCCATTTCGCTCGGAAGTGATGATTGATCTTACCCCGACTCCCCCTCGATTTGTTTGGCGGAAATCATCGACGCGCGATCTCTTGCCAAATCCATTTTCACAAACAATGAGAATCGACTCTTCCGGCGTCACCACTTCACACCCGATCACTTTATCCGTTTCATTTTTGAGGGTAATGCCGCGCACTCCTCGACCGACTCTTCCAATAGGCCGGACCAAACTCTCATCAAAACGGACTGCCATTCCATTTCTAGTAAAAATCATGATTTGCTGAGAGGAATGGGTGATGCGGGCAGCAATCAGCTCATCGCCTTCATCAATATTGAGGGCCCAAACGCCTTTTCGGCGAGGATTGCTGAATTGAGAAAGCTCCGTCTTTTTCACAACCCCTTTTAAAGTTGCCAAGAGGATACAAGCCTTCTCTTCAAAATTGCGCACTTTCAAAATAGCTGCAATTTTTTCATTTTCGCGCAAATCTTCCAAAAGATTGATGATCGGACGCCCTTTGGTTCTTCTTCCCCCTTCCGGTATCTGCCATACTTTGGTCCAGTAACATCTTCCATGGCTGGTGAAAATGAGTAGATATTCATGCGTAGAAGCGATATAGACATCTTTCAAGATATCGGCTTCTTTTTTCATCTCCATTCCAAGAACGCCTGCCCCGCCTCTTCTTTGCTCACGGAACGTATCAATGGGCATTCTCTTGATATAATCATCATCGGAAATTGTAATGACCACCTGTTCGTCAGCAATGAGATCTTCGATTTGGAATTCCCCTTCTGCCGCGACGATTTTTGTCTTTCTTTCCGACTTTTGGGCTTTTTTCACCTCTTCCAGCTCTTCGCGGATGATGTCTTTGACCATCGCCTCTGAGGCTAAAATCGCTTTGTAATGGGCAATTTTAGCAAGAAGATCTTTGTATTCCGCTTCAATCTTTTCCGCTTCAAGCCCTGTCAATTGATAGAGGCGAAGATCCAAAACTGCATTGGCTTGTTTATCCGTAAGCTGATAACGGGCCATGAGCTCTTGTTTGGCGGCGTCTCGATTTGCAGATGCGCGGATGATTTTGACAACATCGTCTAGATGGCCAAGGGCTTTGAGATAGCCCTCTAAAATATGGGCTCTCGCTTCTGCTTTTGCAAGTTCAAAGCGTGTTCTCTTGCGGATCACTTCGATTCTGTGATCGACCCAAGCGCCAATGAAATGCTTGATATTCATTGTGCGTGGAAGGCCGCGGTCAAGCGCCAACATATTGCAGCCAAAAGTGACTTGCAAATCGGTATTTTTATAAAGCTGGTTGATCGCAACATCGGGGATTTCTCCCCGCTTGAGCTCCATGACAATCCGCATCCCATCTTTATCCGATTCATCGCGCATATCGGAGATGCCGGTAATCACTTTATCATTGATTAAATCGGCAATCCGTTTAATAAGAACCGATTTATTCACATTGTATGGAATTTCATCGACGATGATTTGCTGTCTTTGATTGGGAAGATCTTCAACTCTCAGTGTGCCGCGAAGCATGAGTTTGCCGCGCCCTGTATGATAGGCCTCTTTAATGCCTCGATAGCCGCAGATCACTCCGCCGGTTGGAAAATCGGGGCCCGGCATCACTTTCATAATTTCATCAATAGTCACATTTCGATCATCAAGAACAAGCTCGGTTGCCTGGATCAGCTCATATAAATTGTGAGGAGGGATATTGGTTGCCATCCCAACTGCAATTCCTGTTGAGCCATTGCAAAGAAGATTCGGAAATTTCGCAGGGAAAACGGTCGGCTCATTTTTCGTCTCATCATAATTGGGAACCATGTCGACAGTGTCTTTGTCGAGATCTTCCATGAGCGCCATTGCAGCGTGTGTAAGTCTTGCTTCCGTGTATCGCATGGCAGCAGGTGGATCGCCGTCAATGGATCCAAAATTTCCTTGGCCATTGATGAGGGTATAGCGCATTGCCCAATCTTGAGCCATTCGAACTAGAGTTGGATAGATTACCGTCTCGCCATGGGGATGGTAATCGCCCGATGTATCGCCTGAAATTTTTGCACATTTTCTGTGTTTTGCCCCGGGAGATAGGTTTAAT
>CAZXLK010000104.1:0-4218 GCA_964641775.1 uncultured bacterium
TTATGACGATCAGGGAGGCCCTCTCGGTGAAAACAAATTTTTCAGCGAAAACATGCTCATGTTCACTGCGCAAAAAGACTTCGGGAACGGTACTTTTGCTCTACGCAGCATGATTAGCATTGAGCCTGCCACCATTGGTTGTAATGGCTACCCGCTTCTCTTACAAACCGGGGAAACCTGTAACGGGATCACCCCACTGACCAATCGTCAACATCCACATGATTTTCTGATGGAATTGGCTGCTGTTTATACCTATCGTTTTTCAAAAGAAAACTCTTTGTTTGCTTATTTTGGCTATCCAGGAGAGCCTGCACTTGGCCCGCCTGCGTATATTCATCGGTTTTCAGCTTTTTTTAATCCTGAAGCCCCTATCACTCACCACTGGCTCGATTCAACTCATATCGTCTTCGGAGTGGCAACCGTTGGATATGTTCACGATTGGGTGAAAATTGACGCGTCCATTTTTACCGGAAGAGAGCCAGATCAGCACCGATGGAATTTTGATCCACCCCGATTTGATTCATATTCTGCTCGCCTTTCCATCAATCCAACGGAAAATATCGCTGCTCAAATCAGCTATGGCTTTCTAAAAAGCCCTGAGCAGTTAGAGCCGAACGTAAATACTCAGCGAACGACAGCTTCAATCAGCTATAACAAAGCGTGGGCAGCCAGCAATTGGCAAATCACTGCTGCTTGGGGGCTCAATTGCAATAGCCCTGGCCATAACTTAAATGGCTGCCTTCTAGAATCAGCCATAGAAATCGACAGTAAACACGTCATCTTTGGCAGAGCTGAATATGTCGCAAAGGATGAGCTGTTCATTCCGCCAAGTCCAAATGCTAATAAGACATTTAATGTAGGGAAATTAGATCTAGGTTACATTTTTGAATTTCCTCTGATTCCCTACACACTCTGGGGACTTGGTTTTGTAGGAAGCGCTTCTTTTGTTCCAAGCGACATTAAATCTGAATATGGAGGAACCCCTCTTTCCTACATGGCATTTCTAAGAATCGAGTTAAAAGACAAGAAGAAATAAATATCAAAATGAATAGGCTTTCAAAATACGTACAAAAATCTGATATGGAAAAGATTAGATAGGCTTAAACAAATGAGTTGATTTTCATGCCGAAAGAATACACGTGCCCTATGCACCCCCAAATCGTTCAGCCCAATCCTGGATCATGTCCTATCTGTGGGATGCGGTTAGAATTGAAAACAAAAGGCACGGAGAATGAAGAAGAAGATGAAGAACTGAAAGATATGAGTCGCCGGTTTTGGATTGGCTTATTCTTTACCATCCCCATTCTCCTTCTTGTCAATTTTCGCCTATTACCCAACCAATATGGCTCCTGGATTCAATTTGCCTTGGCGATACCGGTAGTGTGGAGCGGTTGGCCCTTCTTTGTAAAGGGGTGGCAATCAATCATTACCAGGCATTTGAACATGTTCACCTTGATCAGTCTTGGTGTCGGCGCCGCTTTCATATACAGCCTAGTTGCTGTTTTTTGGCCCTCGATGTTTCCCCCATCTTTCCGGAACGAAAATAATCAAGTCGATCTCTATTTTGAAGCAGCCAGCGTCATCACCGTTCTCGTTATTCTAGGACAAGTCCTCGAACTGAAAGCCAGAATCAAAACAAGCCAGGCCATCAAAAAACTTCTTGGATTAGCCCCCACTACTGCAAGATTAGTTCTCAAGGACAAAACCGAAAAAGACATTCCTCTTGAAGAAGTAAAGAAAGGGGATGTTTTGCGGGTTAGGCCCGGTGAGAAAATCCCAACCGATGGGATTGTCATAGAAGGAAGCAGCTCTATTGATGAATCCATGATTACGGGAGAACCCTTCCCCGTATTGAAGAACGCTGAGGATAAAGTCACAGGCGCCACATTAAATGGCAACGGCAGCTTTCTCATGAGAGCAGAGCGTGTGGGAAGCGAGACTCTTCTTTCCCGTATTGTACATATGGTAAGCGAAGCAGAGAGAAGCCGAGCTCCCATTCAAAAGCTTGCTGACATCGTTTCTTCCTATTTTGTTCCGGCTGTTGTGGCAAGTGCCATTCTCACTTTCTTAATTTGGGGTTTTTTTGGCCCAGCACCTAGTTTTGGCTTAGGGCTCATCAACGCTGTCACTGTCTTGATTATCGCGTGCCCATGCGCCTTGGGGCTTGCAACTCCTATGTCCATTATGGTTGGCGTCGGGCGAGGGGCTATTTCTGGCCTTCTGATCAAGAATGCAGAAGTTCTCGAGACAATGGCAAAAGTGGATACGGTTGTTGTAGATAAAACAGGGACGCTCACAGAAGGGAAGCCGAAACTGACAAAAGTGATTAGCCTATCTGAAAAAAACGAAGATGATATTCTACAAATTGCTGCTAGTTTAGAAATCGCAAGCGAGCATCCATTAGCCTTACCTATCGTAAATGCCGCAAAAGAAAAGCATCTATCATTACCCCCCATCAAAGATTTTCAAAGCTTTAGAGGCAAAGGGATTATTGGAAAAACAGAGCAAGGGGAAGCTATGATTGGAAACCAAAAGTTCTTTGCAGACTTGAAAGTAGATCTAACACTCGCTATTGAAAAATCTGAAGATCTTCGAAAAAAAGCACAAACCGTCTTTTATTTATCATTGAATAACAAAGCAATTGGCATACTTGCGGTAGCGGACGTGATCAAAGATTCCACCTATGAAGCTATTGAAATGCTTCACAAAGATCATATTCGAATCGTGATGATAACAGGGGACAACAAAATCACTGCTATGGCAGTAGGGCTTACTCTTGGGATCGATGAAATTCAAGCAGAGATACTGCCCGAAGAAAAAAATAAAATTATTCAACGCCTTCAATCAGAAGGACATATCGTAGCAATGGCGGGAGATGGAATCAATGATGCCCCAGCTCTTGCCCAAGCCAATGTTGGAATTGCAATGGGGACAGGGACTGACATTGCGATGGAAAGCGCTGGTGTTACACTAGTCAAAGGCGATCTACGAGGAATTGCTCGTGCTAAAAATTTAAGTCGCAGTACACTTCGTAATATCAAACAAAATCTTTGGTTCGCTTTCCTATATAACGTTTTGGGGGTTCCTATTGCAGCTGGAATATTTTACCCTGCATTTGGACTTCTGCTAAGTCCGATCATTGCAAGTAGCGCCATGGCGTTCAGCTCGGTTTCGGTTATCGCTAATTCTCTTAGACTTAGAAATATAAAAATATAACTTCCCTATTTCTCTGGCCGTTTAAAACTAATTCCATTTATTTGGATGATAATGGCAAATAAAGGAGAATTTCCATGGACAATCAAGATTCTATGCAAAATCAAATGATGATGAAAGATTCCATGAACGGCATGATGATAAAAGAAATGCAAAAACATCACACTTTGATGTACTCATTCGATGTTTTAGTTCTCATCGGATTGGCGACAATCATCGTCCTGTTAGCAAAAATCCTTAAAGCACATCGCAGATAAGAAGAGCCATGTATGAACAGCACAACAACTCACCAAGGCCAAAGCTGATTTATTTGGTCTATCTTCTGGTGTAGCTAAGTGGAACTTTGTTTAGGAGTCATTCACCACCTATCCGCCACCTGACAGAAATTGAACGGTTATTGTTAACAGGAGCTGAATGTAACTCCCTGATAAAAAAAATCTGGGTGAGAGGATTTGAACCTCCGGCCTCGTCCTTAAGCAATTTCACTCTTACGCTACTCTTTATCTTCTGAATTTTTGCTTACTGTCAATATGGGGGGTAAGTAGTTTTGATTGGAAACTACTTTTTTCTGGGTTTTTTCCTCTAACTCTACTCGTGCTCTTTTTGCAATATTACCACCTGTTTTGGCGGCAGTTTTGTTTTCGAGCATGCCGTTAGCATCGGTGCTTTCAGCAATTTGCCTTGTCGATAGCTCAGCTAAAGCAGTAAAGATTAGTTCGGCTTCGGTCATATGATCACGCAAGTTTTGCGTCTTTAGTCCTTTCAAATCTTTATGTTGTTTTACTGTTATGTCAGACCATTCCTGATGAATGATATTGGTGAGGATGGCAAATTCTTTGTTTTTTTTGATGTCATGATCTTTCCAGTAGTCGGTGAGCTTGTTGCGAGTCTCCTGTCCCATCATGCGCTGTTGAATCCATTTTTTGCTTCGCCCATGTTTTTGCCATGTTTCTCTAGCTCTATCCAATGATCTTTCTGGGTCAGTCATTTCTTGTATGCGCTCAT
>CAZXLK010000105.1:0-4191 GCA_964641775.1 uncultured bacterium
ACGGGGGATTTCAAGTCCAAAAGTGTCCATTGCAAAATTGGCAAGGCGGCAAGTTGCAATTAGATCGTGAAGATTTTCTTTAGAAATGGGGGCAGTTACTTTTCTCTTTGCAAAAAGCGCATCTGTTAATGTCAGATAATCAGCTTCGATATGGCGAAAAGAAAAATAGGTTTTTCCAACAATGTAGGAGCCTTCTAGATGAAGAAGGACATCTTTTTCTTTTGCAATCTTTGCTATTTGATCGATGGGCTGAATCACCCCGGTTAGACCATTTGCACAGGTTACTGTGATTAGTGCTGTTCGAGGAGTGATGAGCTCTTTTAGTTTTTCAACATCGATGCATCCTTTGCTATCTACCGGAGCGATTTTGACTTGGCAGCCTAATGTTTCTAGCCGTTTTAGCATTTGAAGAGTTGGGGCATCTTCAATGCAGGAAGTGATGAAGTGTGTTTTTCCTAGCTTCAGTGTTAACTCCTCAAAGACTGACCAAAGAATTGTCTGAATGCCTTCGCACGTACAAAACAACTGAGTACCAGGATCAGCGTCTATGAGGTCATAGATCGGCTCTACAGAGAGCTCAGATTCAAGCTCCGCGTGGTGACTGAGGATTATATCGCCTTTTTCCATTGTCCGGCTGAATAGTTGTAGATGAGGGGATCTCCTGTTGGGATTTCGAGCTTGACGACTTCTTGAGAAGAGAGTTCATCGAGATGCATCACAATGCCGCGAAGCGAGTTGCCATGTGCGGCGATAAAGACATTTTTCTTTTGCTCCAAATAGGGAACGATTTTTTCTTTAAAGTAAGGAAGGGTGCGGGAGACGGTCATAGCAAGGCTTTCCCCATCCGGCGGTGCAGTGTCGTAGCTTCTTCGCCAAATTTGCACTTGTTCTTTACCGAATTTTTTTGCCATTTCTTCTTTGTTAAGCCCTTGGAGCTTCCCATACATTCTTTCATTGAGCTCCCACGCCATAAAAACGGGAATGGTGGCGTCCTCTCCATATGATTTGCCCCATTCTTGCTGCTTTCCCTGATGCTGGTAAGCGGGAATTTTGCCGCTTTTGTGATGGAGCATGGCGAGATTGAGGGTCATGTGGGCCCGAACGAGAGTCGATGTAAAAATCACATCAATGGCAATGTCTTGGATCTTTTTGCCCCCTGCAATCGATTCCTGAACCCCCTCTTCACTTAAAGGAATATCTACCCAACCTGTAAAAAGATTTCTTTTATTCCAAATCGACTGCCCGTGGCGCATTAAAATCAGTTTTGACATGCTTTTAGAATACCATATGTGTATAATGATTGTCTCATGGAAAAGAAAAGATTAGCTAAGGCAATGGCGGCAGCCGGCGCGGCATCGAGAAGAGCTTGTGAAGAGCTCATTTTTGCAGGCCGGGTCCAGGTCAATGGCGAAAAAGTACTCCTGCCTCAAACGATGGTGGGCAGCACCGATGTGATTTCTCTCGATGGCGAGAGACTCTCTGAGCAGAAAAAAATTTACTACATGCTCAACAAACCAAAAGGCTACATTTGCTCGAGTGTGAGGCCCGGTAAAAAAAAGATTGTTCTCGATCTTTTTGAAGGGCAGGCTCAAAGGCTTTTTACCGTTGGGAGACTCGACATGGAAACGGAGGGGCTTCTTTTGGTCACAAATGATGGGATATTTGCAAACCAGGTGATCCATCCCCGTTTTCGAATTGAAAAAGAATATCTTCTGAAAGCCGCCCAAGAAATTACCAGCGAGATGCTTAAAAAACTCTCCGAGGGCGCCCTTGTTGATCACAAATGGGTTCGTCCTGTCTCTATTGCAAAAGTAAGGCGGGGAACAGTGCGCATTGTTGTGAGAGAAGGGAAAAAACATGAAGTGCGCATCATTGCAGAAAGAGCGGGCTTGGATGTTGTCGATTTAAGCCGCATCCGAATTGGAAAATTGGTTTTGGGAAATCTTCCCGTCGGAATGTATCGCAGCCTTGCGGAAAAAGATAAAAAATTGCTCTTTTCTCGCTAATTCTTTATCCTACTTCTCGATGCTCACGATCGCCAGGCTTTTTGTAAAATCTCCTTTTTCTCCTTTGCAAAATCACATGGATAAAGTCTCCTCTTGTGTTGCTGAGCTGCCCAACTTGTTTGCCTCTTTTTTCAAACAAGATGCAGTAGGAATTCAAAAATCTGCAGAAAAAATTTCCAAGCTCGAGCATGAGGCAGATCTTACGAAAAATGATATCCGCAATCATCTTCCAAGAAGTCTTTTTCTTCCCTTGGATCGAGGAACCATTTTGGAAATTTTATCCTTGCAAGATTCGATCGCAGACCAAGCGGAAAAAATCGGATTTCATATGGGCTATTTAACAATTCCATTTGAGCTGATTCCCGAAATCAAGGATAATTTCATGCTTCTTTGCCAAAAGGGAATTGAAATCTTTGGACAAGCAAAACAAGTGATGAAAGAACTCGAAGAGCTTTTGGAATGCTCTTTTGGCGGAATTGAAGCGGAAAAAACCAAAGCGATGGTCGAGCAAATTGCCTATAATGAATATAAAACCCTTCAAATTAAACACTCTCTATTAAAAACCTTTTATCAAAAAGGGGAATCTCTCCCCTATCCTGCTTTTCATCTAGGACTAAGACTGATTGAAGAGATTGGCAATCTTGCCCCTCTTTCAGAAAAACTTGGAAACCGAATTCGCATGTTATTGGAAATCTCCTAGGTAGGATTATGGATCTAACCATAGGTCTGCAGCTCTTAACTCTTCTTCTAGGGTTTTACTTGGCTTGGAACATTGGGGCAAATGATGTCGCCAATGCAATGGGGACATCGGTCGGATCAAAAGCCCTCACATTAAAAAAAGCTGTTTTTATTGCAGCCATTTTGGAATTTTCCGGCGCCTTTTTTTGCGGCTCAAACGTCTCGGAGACGATCCAAAAAGGGATCATTGATGTAACTGTTTTCCAATCGGATCCGATGACCTTTGTCCTTGGAATGATGGGATCAATGCTGGCAACAGGGATTTTGCTTCAGATTGCCTCTTACTTTTCTCTTCCAGTATCGACAACCCATGCAATTGTAGGAGCTGTTCTCGGATTTGGAATGGTCATTGGCGGAGTAGGTGCGATCCAATGGAATGGGATCTTGTGGATTGCAGGAAGCTGGATTTTTTCTCCGATTTTAAGTGGAATTCTCTCTTACTTTATTTTCATTCTCATCCAAAAACAGATCCTTTATGCAATCAACCCGGTTGCAGCGGCGCAAAGACTTGCCCCATTTTTTGTTTTTTTATGCTTCAATGTCATGACGCTGACTCTCTTTTCTAAATTTGACTATCCTTTTACTTGGGGCGTCTCTGTGAGTATGCTGGCAGCTTTTTTAAGCTATAAGCTGTTCAACCAGTTTGCCCCCCCGAATGATCTCTATGTTCCTTCCGGTTTTCAGCCTGCGCAAGCAGTGAGTTTGGAAAAAGCGCTCCATCATTTGCAAAGAGTCCACCTTTCCAATAGAAAAGAGGCATATTCGGAGAGAATCTCTCGGATCTTGAGTGAAGTAAGGGCCTTAAGCAATGATGTAAAAAGAGAAGATCCATTTCTCCATTCGACCGTTCATTACCATAGCGTGGAAAAAACGTTTGTCATCTTGCAAATCTTAAGCGCCTGCCTTGTTGCTTTTGCGCACGGGGCAAATGATGTCGCCAATGCAATTGGGCCGGTAGCTGCGATTTTTGCCGCTTTGAAAACCAATTCCATTGCTGCTACATCGACCGTACCCACTTGGCTTTTGACATTGGGCGGCGCCGGCGTTGTGATTGGCCTTGCCACTTGGGGCTGGCGTGTGATTGAAACCATTGGCAAAAAGATCACTGAGCTTACGCCAACAAGAGGCTTTGCCGCCGAATTTGGCGCCTCGGCAACCATTCTTTTAGCATCAAAACTCGGCCTTCCCATCTCCACCACCCACGCCCTCGTTGGAGCCGTCTTCGGCGTCGGCATGGCCCGAGGCCTAAAAGCCCTCAACCTCCAAACCCTGAAAGAAATCGTCGTCTCCTGGATGGTGACGATCCCCCTTTGCGCCGCACTCAGCGTGGTCATGTTCTATTTCCTTAAGTTAGTGTTACTTTAACCCCTCCCCCGTGCCCGTGCCTGTGCCCGTGCCCGATTTTACAAAGGAAAGATTAACCACAGAGATAGAAACCACAGAGAAG
>CAZXLK010000106.1:0-4065 GCA_964641775.1 uncultured bacterium
TCTCCATTTTTAGTTTTTTCCAAGGCAAGGCTCTATTAAACCCCGCCTTTTTTGAAATAGCTTGCCGGATCAGCTAAGCTCCGAGGCCCTCCTTTTTGTCCTCATTGCAACTCCGATTCTTTCTCTTGGCGCGGCACTCATTCCCGCCTTTAAAGCAAGCAAGATCCATCCTGCCCAAGTTTTGAGGTCGGAATGATTTTAAAGGCCACAGATTTGAAAAAAAGCTATCAAAAATGCCAAGTTCTTAGCGGCGTTTCTTTGGATTTGAATCCCGGTAAGTCCATTGCCATTTGCGGAAGATCGGGAGAAGGGAAAACAACCCTTCTTCATATCCTTGGCGCAATGGAGATGGCAGATAGCGGCTCTTTAGAAATTGAGGGAGATCTCGTCCGCCCATCAAACGCCGCATTAATGCGAAGAGAATGCATTGGCTTTGTTTTTCAGGCCTTTCATCTCCTTGAAGATTTTACTGCCATTGAAAATGTCCTGATGCCTGCAAAAATCCTCCGCCAAAGACCCACTCGCAAAATGGGCCTTGAGCTTCTCAACCAGGTCGGGCTTTTAGAAAAAGCAGACTCCCCTGTCAAACTCCTTTCCGGCGGCGAAAGGCAGCGCGTTGCGATTGCTAGAGCTCTTTGCAACGATCCAAAGATCATCATGGCCGATGAGCCCTCCGGCAATCTCGATGCAGCAAATGCCTCCGCCATCACCGATCTTCTCCTCACCCTCGTACGCCAAAAAAAGAAAAGCCTCATTTGTGTAACTCATGATGAGCGCCTCGCTTCTCTTTGCGATCAAACCCTCACCCTCTCATCTGGGAAGCTCGTTGCAGATATTTCTTTTTTGAGATAAGCTGCGTTTTTAATTTTGGAGCAAGATGCAAATAGCAATTGTTGGGACCGGCTATGTCGGGCTGGTGAGTGGGGCGTGCATGGCTGAAAATGGCCATGATGTCATTTGTATCGATATTGATGAAAATAAAATCAACAGTCTCCTTTCCGGAAAAATCCCAATTTTTGAGCCCGGTTTAGAAGAAATTGTAAAAAGAAATGCAGCTGCCGGCAGATTGCATTTCACTACAGATTACAACAGATCAAAAGGAGCAAGCGCTTTTTTCATTGCTGTCCCAACGCCATCGAGATCCGATGGCTCTTGCGATATTTCTTATGTTGAAGAAGCGGCAAGACAAATTGCAACCATTTTGCAAGGCTATGCTGTCATTGTGAATAAATCGACTGTCCCGGTTGGAACCGCAGAAAGAGTGAAAGAGATCATACAAGAAAAGACTGATGCATTTGATGTCGTTTCCAATCCGGAATTTTTGAAAGAAGGGGCAGCGATTCAAGATTGCTTATTTCCCGATCGGATTGTGATTGGAAGCAGCTCGGAAAAAGCGACTGCCATTTTGAAAGAAATTTACGCCGGCTATTTAGGTAAACTTCTTGTGATGGATCCCATTTCTGCAGAGATGACCAAATATGCTGCCAATGCAATGCTTGCTTTGAGAATCTCTTTTATGAATGAAATTGCAGACATTTGCAAAAAAAAGGGGGCAAATGTCAATGAAGTTAGAGTTGGCATTGGAATGGATCCCCGCATTGGGCTTCATTTTCTTTTTCCGGGCGTAGGCTATGGGGGCTCGTGCTTTCCCAAAGATGTCCGCGCTCTCATTGCCATGGCAAAAGATGCGGGATCCGATCCCCTTCTTTTACAAGCTGTAGAGACAATTAATGAAAGGCAAAAAAAGCTTTTGCCTAAACTCATTCAAAGTTACTTTGCAACACGCGGACATCTTTTAGGAAAAACCATTGCAATCTGGGGGCTCTCTTTTAAGCCCAATACCGACGATATGCGCGATGCGCCCTCTCTTGATGTGATCGACGCTCTTGTCAAAGAAGGGGCACTTTTAAGACTTTTTGATCCGGTTGCCATGGAAAATGCAAAAAAAATCATTGGAAACTCTCCCCAAATCACCTGGTGTGAAAGTGTGATGGGGACTACCATGGGCGCTCATGCAGTTGCTCTCATTACCGAATGGAAAGAATTTTCCCTTGTCGATTTTGACCAAATCAAAAAGACCATGTCAGGTTTGGCCCTTTTCGACGGGCGCAATCAATTCAACTCTCTTCTTATGAAAAAGCATGGCTTTGACTACATCCCCATTGGCGCTCCTGACGGAGCGGCTTAACTCCCTAATCCCTCAACAAAACAAGACTCTTTACGAGGCAGCCAGGTATTCCCTTCTGCCAGGTGGAAAAAGATTTCGGCCACTTCTCGTCATCGAAACGGCAAAAACCTTTGGCGCTCCAATCGAAAAGAGCCTCAATCCCGCCTCTGCAATCGAAATGATCCATACCTATTCGCTGATCCACGATGATCTTCCTTGCATTGACAATGATGATTTTCGAAGAGGCAAGCCATCATTGCATAAAACCATATCGGAAGGCATGGCCCTCATCACCGGCGATTATCTTTTAACCTATGCCTTTGAAGTCATAGCCAATGCCCCCCATCTAACGATCGATGAGCGCTTTCAACTCATCCAAATCCTTTCTCAAGCTTCCGGATCGGAAGGGATGATTGGAGGCCAAGCCTTAGATATTGAAATGAAAAATATCAACGAAGAATCGCTCACCCAGATGCACAAAATGAAAACAGGGGCTCTTTTTTCGGCATCGCTTCAATTCGGCGCCATCATTGGATCTGCCGAAGAGTCCTACTTCCCTCTCCTCGACAACCTTGGCATGCAAATTGGCCTTGCCTTTCAATTTCTCGATGATCTTCTCGACGCCTCTCACGCCGTTTCCTTCTATGGCGAAGATCTCTTAAGACAAAAGCTCCAAGAGCTAAAAATCTCTATCCAAAACCTCTTACAAGAGCTTCCCGATGAAGCATTTACAATTAATGAACTTCTTTGCCAAAATCTTTGGTGAAGATGTTCTTTGGAGAAGCCTTCATTTAGTTGACGATTGTTTTCCAGGCAGCATACATGCCACTGTAAATACCCATAATCGCTCCAGAAATAGCAGATGTCTTAATTATGCCAGCTCCCATTGCAGCTGCGATGCTTGCCCCTGTTGACGCAAGAATTGCTCCGCCCAATACAGCAGAAGTTAGAACAGCGGAAGAGATTCCCAATTGGTTTGCTAAATTTATAGCATCTGGTCCATTGGCGACATTGGCTATTTCTGGAGCGATTAAAGCGTAGCTTATAGCATCTCTCATGAACCAACCAGACATGGCAGCCGCTTGCCAGAAATTGCTACTTCCCTGTACTAACCACGAAAAAGCATATGCACCCAATGTTACCTTCGTTGCGGCGAGCAAAGTACCCCCACCAACCACTATAAAAACTAAAGCACATAGATAAATCCCCATTTTCGCTGCTTTTTTGATTCGATCTTGTAAGTAAAGAAAATCCTCTTCAGGGTAGCGATATCCGCATCTTAAGGGACACTCATTATGGCCCGAGCGCACCCAAGTCCTAATGCATTCCTTATGCCATTCATGTGGGACGTTTGAAGCATGGTGTAAAATAGTTTCTTTATTTCCAAATTCTTCAGAACAAATATCGCAAGTCACATCAATCCTAATTTTTAATAATATGGATAATTATATATGAATTGATCATTATTTTCAATTATAATAATAAATTATTTATTCCATATGCTCTTTTGCTAAGACAGTTAAAACGTAAAGGCGCAAAGACGCAAAGAACGCAGAGGGGACCTATAATCCCGGCCCCCTCTTTTTTGCTAAAGGCAAAAAAGATATGCCCTTCGAAAAATTTTTATCTTCAATCCTTCGGCTCGAAAAAAAATTTTCCTTCGGGCATCTGAGCTTTCAGCTCAATGGAGGCCTAAGAGGGCCCCGTTTCTTGAACTTTAGAGGCTGTGAAAAAATCTATAGGACACCCTTCGGGTGTTCCGCCAACTTTTAATTTTTCTTCGAAAAATTAAAAATCGGCGTCAGGGGCCGCGCCGTAGGTGCGGCCTGGACGCTAATCTTCGAAGAAGATTAGCGGAACTCGCGTAGCGAGGCTGCTCATGCCGTTGCTAACTTCAT
>CAZXLK010000107.1:0-3993 GCA_964641775.1 uncultured bacterium
AAAGATCCGCACAAGTCAGTTCTTCTATTCTTCTCTTCTTCTACTGTCAAAACAGACCGGGCATTCGAGACACCCTTTTTCGCTTTGATACTTTTTTGATTAAAGCGAAGGTTAAAACATACAGGACTTTGCAATTTATGCCAAGTTTTTCAATTCCCACTTCTGTTTTTTCACATTTAAAGCACTCATCTTGAAGGTGCTAATGCTTTTTCACCCACCTTTCCCAATTGACGAATACCACAATGATGACGTATCATCTTGGAGTAAACACGTGCTACCGAAACGATATACTGCAGAACAACATAAAATTTCTTCTGACAAGATTGACCAACACGCATTCTATGTCATAGAGAAACTCAGGCAAGCGGGCCACAAAGCCTATCTTGTTGGAGGCGGGGTGCGCGATCTTCTTCTCAACGTTCGTCCAAAAGATTTTGATGTATCAACCTCTGCAAGCCCTGAAGAGATCCGGGAGCTTTTTCGAAGTGCTATCCTCATTGGAAGAAGGTTTCGCCTTGCCCACGTCCGTTTTGGTAAAAAAATAATTGAAGTCTCCACTTTCCGCGCCGGTGATATTGAGTCTTCGGAGCTCATTTTGCGCGATAACGTGTGGGGAACGGAAGAAGAAGATGTCCTTCGCCGCGACTTTACCATCAATGGACTTTTTTACGATCCCCATTCGCAACTCGTCATTGACTATGTAGATGGGTATCCCGATCTTGAAAAAAAGATTTTACGAACCATCGGCCAGCCTGTAGCTCGCTTCAGTCAAGATCCTGTAAGGATGATCCGCTTGATCAAATTCTCTGCCCGTTTTCAATTTGAAATTGATAAGCCGACTTTCGAGGCGCTTCTCACCTGCCGAAAAGAAATTGTGAAAAGCTCCTCTGCCCGCGTTTTCGAAGAGCTTCTCCGGATGTTAGAATCTGGCGCAGCAAAGCCTTTTTTTCATCTTTTGCAAGAATATGGGCTTCTTGTGCCGCTCCTTCCCGAGCTTGCCTTCTATTTAGAAAGAAAAGATGAATCGGGACTCACTCTCAAACTTTTGAGTGAAATCGATTCGGAAATCCAAAAAAGGGAAAAAGAAAATCACGATCGATCGCTCCTTCTTTCTGCTTTGGTCTTTCCCCTTTTTGATCAATATTTGAAAGAATATTCAAAAAGTCAGGATAAACCCCTCCATTTGGGTCAAATTGGGGCTGCTGCACACCATGTCATCGAATGCATTTTTTCATCTTTTTTCAAAATGCCAAGGCGAATTAAAGCGGTCATGGCATTTATCTTAACCTCGCAATATCGTTTTATCCCAATCGATGGGAAATCTGCCCGCCCTCGCCCCCTGAAAGATCCATTTTCTTCCCTTGGCCTGCAGCTTTTAAAAATTCGCTCTGCCGTGCAGTCTGAGCTTTTGCCACAATATACCCTTTGGACGGAATCTGTTTTTGCAGGGCATGTCAGCGAGCCGGAAATGCCCAAGCCGAAAAGAAGAAGAAGGAGAAGACGAAGATGAAAAACAAAATTGCAGCGCTCTCCGTCACTCCGGATATTACTCTTTATCATATTGGACCTGCACTTGATCACGGCCCTCTTCCCACTTTTTTTTATTTTGCCCTCTCTGGTCCCGACTCTTTAACTTTAGATCCTTTCAATCAACCGGTCCAATTCCTCCATGGAAAAATGATCCGCGTTTTTTCCATGACGCTGCCGGGACATGAAGCAGATCTTCCCAAAGAAAATGCCATGAATCTTTGGGCAGAAGACATTTCGAAAAACATTAACTCCCTTGGCGAATTCCTCGAATCAGTCACAGAGGCTGTAGATTTTGCAGTAAAAGAAAAATTTGTAGATCCTGAACACCTTGCAGTAGGCGGCCTTTCAAGAGGAGCCTTTATTGCATCTCATGTTGCAGCAAGAGATGATCGTTTTAAATATCTTCTTGGATTTGCTCCATTGACAAGACTTGCTTTAATTAAAGAATTTGCTCAGCTAAAAAATCACAAGATCGTAAATCAATTGGACTTATCGAATCTTTCTCAAAAACTAGTCGATAGACACTGCCGTTTTTATATTGGCAATCGCGATACACGGGTTGACACTAGAAGCTGCTTTGATTTTTCAATGTCCATTGTTGATGCTGCAGAGCGCCGTTCTCCTCAAGTAGAATGCTTGATTACCCCCTCTATCGGCAAAGATGGCCACGGCACAACTCCCGAAATTTTTCATGAAGGCGCCGCTTGGATTGCCCAATGCTTGACCTTTTCATCCTAGCTGCTGAGCCAAGCGGCGATTTACATGGCGCAAACCTCATCCAAGAACTTTTGCAGCTTCGTCCCGATTTAAAAATTGGAGCAATTAGCGGCCCCAAAATGAGAAAGCTACCCATCCATTCTTTTTTTCCCATGGAAAATCTTCAGGTCATGGGATTCATTGACGTCCTTTTTGCCCTTCCCAAAATTGCAAAAGAGTTTTTTGCCATCCGCAAAACCATTTTATCTCTGAATCCAAAAGCAGTTGTTTGCATTGATTATCCGGGATTCAATCTTCGCTTAGAAAGATCGCTCCGTAAAAAGGGATATCAAGGCAAACTCATTCACTATATTTGCCCGACAGTTTGGGCCTGGGGGAAAAAAAGAATTCCCAAAATGGCAAAAACGCTCGATCTTCTTTTAACCATTTTTCCCTTCGAAAAAGAGTGCTTTGCCTCAACCAAACTAAACGTCCACTATGTCGGCCATCCTTTAGCCTGTAAAGCCGCTTTACATTTACAAAAAGATGAAAAACTTTTAGCTCTTTTTCCCGGCAGCCGTGAAACGGAAATCCGCCGCAATTTCCCCATGCAACTAAAGGCGGCAAAAAAATTAAAAACCCTCGATCCTAGCTTGAAAATTGGCGTGTCTATTGCCCACAAAAATTTCGAAGAGCTTATTCATTCAATGATTGATTCTGAAGTGACCATTTATCCCAACTCTGAACTGATGCAAAAAGCAAAGGGAGCAATTGCAACCTCCGGAACCATAACACTCGAGCTTGCACTTCACAATGTTCCCACCGTTGTCAATTATGCGATCCGCCCCATCGATTGTTTTATTGCTCAAAAAATTTTTCACATTAACATCCCCTTTTATTGCATAGTAAATATTATTTTATCTAAAGAAGTATTTCCTGAGCTTTTTGGACCAAATCTATCGGAAGACACTCTTCAATCCCAAATCCAAAAACTTTGGTTTGATCCAACCGATGCAAAAAAGGGGTGTCAAGAGCTCCGCGAGCTCTTAGGAGCCCAAAATGCAAACCTCGAGGCAGCCCGGGCAATATTGACCCTCGCTTTTTAAGCCAGATTTCTTTAAAATGGTCCCTTTATGCAGGAAGCATTTAAAATTTGGATTGACCGTCTGACTGAAGGGCGGGTTCAAAAGATAAATAACACTTTTGATCCATCCTTTATGGAGATCGATGAGAAGGAGCTGAAGTTCCGCGCGCCCGTTGTGGTCGCAGGTGAAGCCTATTTGGCAGAAGCCGAGCTCATCATCCACATGACAGCCAAAACCAAAGCAACTATGCCATGTGCAATTTGCAATGAAATGCTCGACACAGATTTGAAAGTAGAAAATTTTTATCACAGTATTGAATTGAAAGAAATTGAAGGTGCAATTTTTGATTTTAGCTCGCATCTAAGAGAGGCTCTTCTTATCGAGCTTCCCACTCATTTTGAATGCAGCGGCGGAAATTGCCCCGAAAGGCCCAACATCAAGCCGTTCTTGCGAGATAAAAAAGAAAACTTTCCATTTAAAGACTTATAAGGAGAAATCAAATGGCAGTCCCACGTAACCGGGTATCGAACGCGAAGAAAAATTCTCGCAGATCCCACCATGCAAAAACACCGAAAAATGTATCCGCCTGTTCCAATTGCGGCAAAATGCGCCTTCCACACCGGATGTGCCCATCTTGCGGCCATTATGGAAAACGGGTAATCGAGACCGCTGTTGCCTAAAA
>CAZXLK010000108.1:0-3977 GCA_964641775.1 uncultured bacterium
TTCCTATATCACGACGATCAAAGAGCTTTTGAAACTCAATCCTCTTTTCAAAGAAGAGCTGCAGATTTTCTTGGGCCATTCCGATTTTACAGAACCTGGCAGATTAGCCGATTTTGCCGTAGCTCTGACCACGGCAAGTAGAGATGAGCTCCAAGAAGTCTTAGAGACTTTTGAAGTAGAAAAAAGGATTGATCGGGCGCTCCTTCTTTTGAAAAAAGAGCTCGACATCAGCCGGCTTCAAAGCACGATCAACCAAAGGATCGAGGCAACCATTTCCAAAACGCAGCGGGAATTTTTCCTCCGCGAGCAGCTCAAGGCGATTAAAAAAGAGCTCGGGATGGAAAAAGATGATAAAGTGCTTGAGACGGAAAAATTTGAGGAGAGGCTCAAACTCAGGACTGTCCCGGATGATGTGATGAAAGTCATCCGCGAAGAGATGGACAAGCTCAGCGCTTTGGAAGTTCAATCTGCAGAATATGGAGTTTGCCGCAACTATCTCGATTGGCTGACGATTGTTCCCTGGGGAATGTACAGCGAAGAGCGGCATGATATAAAAAAAGCGGAAAAAATTCTTGAAGAAGATCACTACGGCTTGAAAGATATCAAGGAGAGGATTTTAGAATTTATTGGCGTTGGAAAGCTGACGGGCGGCGTGAAAGGGAGCATTATTTGTTTGGTGGGCCCTCCCGGAGTTGGAAAAACAAGTATTGGAAAAAGCATTGCCAGGGCGCTCAATCGGAAATTCTACCGCTTTTCTGTGGGGGGCATGCGCGATGAGGCAGAAATCAAAGGGCATCGAAGAACCTATATCGGCGCAATGCCCGGAAAGCTGATCCAGGCTTTGAAATATTCGCAGACGATGAATCCTGTCATTATGCTCGATGAAGTCGACAAAATGGGGGCAAGCTATCAGGGCGATCCCGCATCGGCGCTTTTAGAAGTGCTCGATCCGGAACAAAATAGAGATTTTCTCGACCATTATCTCGACGTCAGATGCAATCTTTCCAATGTCTTATTCGTTGTGACGGCAAACGTTTTAGATACCATTCCCGAGCCATTAAAAGACCGGATGGAAATGCTGAGGCTCTCCGGTTATATCCAAGCGGAAAAAATCGAGATTGCAACGAAATATCTCGTGCCGAGAAATCGGAAAAACATGGGGCTAAAGGCGAGTAACTGCACCTTTACCAAAGGGGCTCTTGCACAAATCATCAATGGCTATGCAAGAGAAGCAGGTGTTCGAACGCTCGAAAATAACATTAAGAAAATCCTTCGCAAAGTTGCTTTAAAATTTGCCAAAGAGCCCCAAGATGGAAAAAGGGGTGGAAAAACGGTCATCTCAGACAAAAATCTCACGACCTATCTCGGCAAGCCCATTTTCACGACCGATCGCTACTACAAAGTCAATCCTGTTGGCGTTGCAACAGGGCTTGCATGGACATCGCTGGGAGGGGCTACGCTTTATATTGAAACGACAAAATATCCGTGGGAAAAAACGGAAATGAAGCTGACGGGGCAAGCCGGCGAAGTGATGAAAGAATCTGCCTTGATCGCCTGGTCCTATGTGCAAAGTTATGTTGGTAGATATGCGCCCGGAGTTCCTTTCTTTGAAAAATCGCAGATCCATATTCACATTCCGGAAGGGGCGACTCCAAAAGATGGTCCATCTGCCGGCATTACGATGGTCACTGCGCTCATCTCTTTACTTTTGAATCGCCCCATTCGGAACAATTTGGCCATGACGGGAGAGATCACGTTGACGGGTAAAGTTCTCCCAATTGGCGGTTTGAAGGAAAAATTAATTGCCGCAAGAAGATCCAAGATCAATGTCCTCATTTTCCCGAAAGAAAATTTCCGCGATTATGATGAGCTGCCCGAATATTTGAAAAAGGGACTCGAGGTCCATTTTGTGGACTACTACGACGAAGTATTTAAACTTGCATTCCCGGCAAAAGAGCCTGTGAAAAAATTGGGACCAAAGTGATTTTGATGAAATTTTTCTGCAATTTTTTTGATTCAATCCGAGGTCAACTCGAGAGAGTTGATCGAAGGATTGAAGCGGAAAAAGGGCCAAAAATTTCGCAAAAGCGCGCAGGTAACGATTTTTTTCACAGGCTCAAAAGAATGAGCCCAGAGTGGCTGCAAAAAAAATTGCTAAATCCTGAAGAGTTAGAAAAAAAAGTTGCAGAGATAAAAGAGAGACATCTTACGATTGCAACTTTAAATGGCTCTTTTGATCTTTTACATGCGGGACATCTTTTTATCATCCATGAGGCCAAAAAACAGGCCGATTGTTTGATTGTATTGCTCAATTCCGATAGCTCAGTCCAAAAATATAAAGGGGAAAATCGGCCAATTGTTCCTTTAAAATATCGGCTTGAGATGATGGCTGCCATTGAGTTTGTCGATTATATCACTTGGTTTGATGAGAGAGATCCAAGGGCTGCCTTGCAAAAAATTCGCCCCGATGTCCATGTCAATGGGATGGAGTATGGGACAAATTGCATTGAAAGAGAAACTGTAGAACAAATTGGCGGAAAGCTCCATCTAGTTGATCGGATCGATGGGCTTTCCACCTCCAACCTGATTGAAAAAATAAAACAATGCGTTTGATCGGCACCCTTTTTAATGAATCTTATGCGAGAAGATTGAGCTCCTATTTGAAGGAAAAGGGGATCGATAGCAAATGCGAGATGAACTTCGATCCTCAAACCAATCTCATGAGCTATCAGGTTTGGATCTTGGATGAAGATAAAATAGATACTGCGGCAGCCGTTCTTGAAAGGTTTCAAAAAGAGCCTACGAATGCAGAGTTTGATCCTGCAATTGCCCTAAAAATGGAAGAAGATGAGCCGCCGCCGACGGAAGAGCCTCCAACCAGGGAATTTGCGTGGAAAAAGACCCCTTTTAATTTTGGTGCGATCATCATTTGCATTGCTGTTTTTTTCTTTAACACGATTCAAGAGATTCCTATGCTCGAAGAGGGGCTGCAAAATGTCTTTATGATGACGCCCTTTCAAACTGTTCTTCTCTATGACGTTCCTAAGCCCATAGCCCATCTCGAAGAGACGATTGAAAAAGAGGCCCCTTCTCATAAAAATTTAGCGCCTCAAGTGGAAAAAGAGCTCAAAGACATGCAAGAGGTGGCCTATTTTAGAGGATATTACGATTGGATCATTTTGAAATGGCAAGGGAAAAATACAGCGCTTGCCGAAGGTCCTATGTTTGTAAAAATAAGGCAAGGGGAAATCTGGCGCCTTTTTTCTCCGGTCCTTTTGCATGCCTCGTTTTTGCATATCCTGTTTAACATGATTTGGCTTTGGGTTTTGGGAAAACCGATTGAAGAGAGAATTGGGTTTGTCAAAATGGGAATGATCACCCTGATCTCCGGAGTTGGAACCAATACGCTGCAATACCTGATTAGCGGCCCCTTTTTCCTTGGGTATTCAGGAATTGTGATGACACTTGCAGGCTTTATTTGGATGCGCGAGAAGATAGCTCCTTGGGAAGGCTATCCGGTGAATAAAACCGTATTTCTATTTCTTTTTCTTTTCATTATTGCAATGCTAGTGCTTAGCTTTGCCTCTTTTTTCCTAGAAGTTTTTACAAGCGGATCTTTTTCGTTTAACATTGCAAATGCTGCCCATATCGCCGGCGCTTTGATCGGGATTGTTTTGGGCAGAATTCCTTACTTTGCGAGAAAGCAATGAGCGCAAGGGATTTGATCATTTTAGGTTGCTCGAGCCAGCAGCCAACCCGTTTTCGCAATCATGGGGCTTATCTTCTTCGTTGGAACGATGAGGGGCTTCTCTTTGATCCGGGAGAAGGGACGCAAAGGCAATTCATTTTTGCAGAAGTTGCGCCGCCAACTGTGACAAGGATTTTCATCAGCCATTTTCATGGCGATCATTGCCTCGGGCTTGGCTCGATGCTCATGCGCCTCAACCTCGATAAGGTCACCCACCCGATCCACTGCT
>CAZXLK010000109.1:0-3888 GCA_964641775.1 uncultured bacterium
TGAAGGGGCAGGCCACCTATCCAATTCGATCCTATTTGCAGCAAGTCCCGAATAGGCAATCCAATCAAAAAGAAATTGATACTGCTCTTTACTGACAATGATTCCACCAATCTCTTCTTGCTGCAGGTATTCGACTGAGAAATCTTTTGGTAAATAGCGCTTTACAACGCTTGATCTCGTTAAGATTAAGGGAGCATTTTTTGGCAGGATCTTCTTCCAGGATTTTAACCTGCTCAAATAAGCATCAGTTGCATTCGTGCAAGGAAGCCTTGCATAGGAGTGGGAGGTCTTCGGATGGGCCTGAATTGAGACCCCGAAACAAGGGCAAACCCAGTTAAGGGCTATCTGAGAATATCCACTCATCTTGGCAAGCCATCTTTTTTGTAAGAATTGGATCAATTTCACCTCTTCCATAGAAGAGGGCTTTAAGCCTTCAAGAAAGGCCCAATTTTCTTCCCACGAGAGTTCGGAGGGTACGGCATCTTTTTTAGAAAATAGATAGCTAAGGCTATGCTTTGCCGCAGAGTCCAGGACACTACTCAAAAGCTCTAATTCATTTTTTAGATCGGATTGGTAGCAAAGAGAGGACCCAATTCTTGCCAAATTCGCCCCTGTGTCAAAAAGGGAGAACACAGCAAAGTAAATAAAGATAGTAAAAATTTTCAAGGGATCCCCAACTAATCCCCCTATAATTGAACCTTCATTTAATTCAAAATTTTTCTAATCAACCTGTAAATATATTTTTTTTATTGATTTAAAAACGGGATAATATTATAATAATATAATTATAATAATATATTAGAGAGCATTAATATGACTGCAAATGCTATTTCTACAAAAGAGCTTGCGAGATTGATTGGTAATGTCGCAGAGGAAAAACAGAGCCTTATAACTAAGGCCCTATCCGATAAAATAGAGCGGTATAACCCCATTTTGATTGGCGGCAATATCTTTACTTTTGGGTATTTAGGGTTTCAAACGCTTTTGATGTATATGCCTCAGCTTACTGCCAATGTAGCCGTATCGCTTACAGGATTTATTTTAGGAGAAATCGCAGGGGTTGTCACCCTTCTTGGAGGACTCATTGCCTTGAAAGAAGCTCTCCATGCTCATCATAATGGCGATAAAGAGTTGGAGAGAAGGCTCTTTCTAGACTTCATCTCATCGACCGGTATTGGGATCGTCATGCTGCTCGTAACAACTGCCGCCAAGGTAGGCTATCTTGCCGGCGTTGCGGCATTTTTCGCAGCAAATCCTTGGCTTTTGCCCGTCTTATTCTTTGTGATGGCGCTTCCCATTCTTCATGAAACTTCCAAGAGGATCTATAACAGCCATACAAAGCAAGATCTGCAATCAAAGCTTCAATTAGATGATTTGCATAAAAATATTGCAAAACTAGACTTTCAATTGCCAACGCCTTTCCACATCGAATCGAAGGTAGTTAATGATTTAGGCCATTCGTATCTAGATCCAAAGGCAAGGCTCGCCAGAAGAGAAGTCTATCAAATCCTGACCGATAGGATGGAAAAATTCCAATCGGAGATGGGGGTAAAAGGGGCCGTCGAGGCATTCCGCACATGGAAAAATATGTTAGAGCAAAAACCATTTGAATCGCATCGGAGCATCAAAACCTTAAAGGCAAGAGTATCAACGTGGAATAAAGCGCAAAAAGTTCGCTTTGCTCAGCAGGCTTTTTTAGTTGCTGGGGTAGGCTTTAGCCTTCTAGGATCCTTTCCTCCGGGAGGAAATGAACAACTTGCAAAAATCATGGATACTTCCAATAACGCAGCTCTTGCCATTGGAAGCGGAATCATGTCCACTTGCATGGACTCCAAATGGCCGTTCAAGAGAAATAATCTCATCGTGATTCCTAAGCTTAAATAATACTTATCTCGAAATATTCCGGAGCATTGGCTTGTAGGCCATTAGGCAAGATTTCAGATAATACTTTTGAAAATGGGGTAAGAATGGATTCGACAGTATCTTTTGGAATCCCAAATTCTCGGATTTCATGAAAAATATGATGCCAATTAGCTAGGATTTTTTTGCATTGATCTTCAATATCTACTCTTTCATCAAAAGATGCAGATTCCCATTTTTGTTTTAGGTGCTCAGCCAGACCTTCATAAGCATCTCTGATGATGTTAAGGCAGGCAATACCGATCCCTCCCTGAACAATTAAGCTCTCCTCATCCTTTACAATCCCAATATCTCCGGAAAAAACATAAGTGTTTGTACCCGCAACCGTTGTAATGACAAGCCCTGTGAGAATGCCAAGAAAAATGGCAATACCCGGAGTGCTAATAAATGGAGTTGATATGATCACTGTAGGCGCGCAGCAGCAAACCCCGCAAACATTGCGCTCAAAATGCTCCCGAGTATTTTCTAAAGTTACTGCTGTTCTCAATGGAATCGGCCGTTTTTCATCTTCTGACTTTCTTGGAACAAAACAGCAAAAGCCGCTCCGTAGCAGGGATAATGGACGATTGGCAACATAGGAAATCAAGTTGCATAGATCATTATCACATGGGGCCTTGCACCATACTCTTTCAACTGTTCTAGGGTGATTGGGAAAATTACTTAAAAACTGCAAAGCCAGATCCATCTTTTTTTCCCGGTCTAGCCGGATGGCTTCTTTTTCAGTCCTGGAGAGGGTAGGATCGATATAACCGGTACCAAAATCAGGTAAATAGCTTGACTCAATTCTCATAGCGGTAGTATATTACCGTTAGTTTTGATTTTATGACTACAAAAAGCTTTAGACTTAAATATCCCAATTCCAAATTCTGGCTGATCTTTTGGCTCATCCTTTTTTTCCCGATTGCCATTGTCTTATTGCTCACTCACTTAAAGATCGTCTCCCCAGAGAACGTCTATCGAATGCAATATGATGGTTCCAAATTCTGGCTCTATTTTTGGGCGATTTTCTTTTTTCCCATTGATTTTCTCTTATTTCTTCTCAATGGAACGTTTGTAAAACAGACGAAATGAAATTTAAGATATAATTTTTACCACAGAGACACTGAGGTTAAGAGGCAGCACAGAGAAAAAAATCTTCTTTTTTGCGAGAGAGAGCAAAAAAGAAGGATGCTCTCCCGAGACGGGAAAAAATGAAAGTTTATGATCACTCGCGCAAAGGGCCCCCAAAAATGCATCATTTTTGGGGATGACGCGATGAGATCTTTTCTTTTTGCACTCTCTCGCAAAAAGAAAAATAAAATCTCTCTGTGCTGCCTCTTCTGTTCTCTTGTCTCTGTGGTTTTTCTTCTTCTCTCTGTGGTTAATTTTCTAAATACGATTTGATATCCGGAGGAAATTATCCCGATTTTAATTCTATTACTGACCTTCAATGGGTTAGAGCTAAAAAGATTCCTTGCTTGATACCATTAATTTTTTTTCTAGCACTTCATCAAAATAGGAGAGCATTTCAGGATCTTTTTCTTTTAACCAGCCTCTTACGGGGTTTAAGGTATCCATTACAGTGACTTGCCAATCCTTTTTCAAATAAAAACTGCCAATATCAATTTGATACCCTTTTTCTCCGTCAAAGCCATAGTTTTTCAAAAAAGACCCATCTTTATTCCCAACGCCTTTTTGTCCACGGCTCATCACCACATCAATCAGCGCGTCTATTGCCTTTCGGGCTACATCTCTACTTTGCGCTTCGGTAAAAGTTCTCATTAAAATGGGGTGTTTTTTTTGAAGGACATAAGCTGTTTTGTGTTGGGGGATCTGATATTTCAGCCCCAACGGATCGATCACAGTGAGCATTTTTCCCTGATCTTCCGTCTGGCATAAATGAAGAGACAAAACACCTGTCTCTTCTTGCAAATCCTCAAAGGCAATGCGCATCGAATTCATCACAAATTGTTCGCGCGCTTTTCGAAT
>CAZXLK010000110.1:0-3796 GCA_964641775.1 uncultured bacterium
TAGGTCTACCACGGATTTCTACACCAGGACGTACACTCTTTCCCTACTCGAGGCTCTTCCTATCTGAACCGGGACGCTTGGCATGGCAGCTGCCCATTTTGCTAAAAAAGTCATTGGCATTGAGCTTAGTCCTGAGGCGGTTCTTGATGCAAAAGAAAATTTAAAAAGAAATGGCATTCAAAATATGGAAGTTTTGCAGGGAGATGTTGGTAAGACTTTAACTTTGCTAGATCCACCAGATGCAGCCATCGTCGATCCACCGAGAGCAGGCCTAGATCCTTTAGCCATCCATAATCTAAAAATTTTACTACCTAAATCTATTGTTTATATTTCTTGCAATCCTCTTACCCAGGCTGAAAACATCGAAGAGCTCAAAAAAGTTGGTTACAAAATTAAAAGATTGCAGCCTGTGGACCAATTCCCACATACCTATCATATAGAAAATATCGTATATCTTGAAATATAACCCCTTTTTAGGCATGCTAACCGCATTGTAAAAAAGGAAGTTTATATGAATTCATTACTTACTATTCTAGCCCAAGAAGCAGCTCCGAACCCACAAAGCAGCATCACATCGACGTTGATTATGATCGGGATTGCCCTGGTGTTCTTTTATTTTATTCTTTGGCGCCCCGAGCAAAAACGGCGCAAAGCGGCTGAACAAATGCGCTCTACCCTCAAAAAAGGGGACAAAGTCACTGCGATGGGGATCGTTGGCAAGGTAGACCGGATCCAAGAGCAGACCGTTGTTCTCAAAATGGTAGACGGAGCTAAAATCGAAGTTCTAAAAGCTGCGATTACAGACGTTGAGCCTTCCAAAGAAGAATCATCTAAAGAAGAAGCTGCAACCCCACCTTCTTAAGTTTTTCTTAAGCGAGCTTATTCGAAAGGACGGTAACTAGCTCACCAATGGGCACCCGGATTTGTTCCATGGAATCTCGGTCGCGGAGGGTGACGGTATCGTCTTTTTCAATGGTATCGAAATCGATGGTCACGCAAAAAGGGGTGCCAAGCTCATCTTGGCGCCGGTAGCGCTTGCCAATCGCACCCGATTCATCGTATTCAGAGACCCAATGTTTTTGGAGCATGGAGAAGACGGCTTTTGCTTTTTCTGCAAGAGGCTCTTTTTTCATGAGGGGAAAGACAGCAACTTTTACAGGAGCAATGCGGGGAGAAAAATGGAGGACAGTGCGCATTTCTCCATTTTCAAGCTGCTCCTCTTCGTAAGCGTCGCAAAGAAGGGCAAGGATGGTCCTTTCTACGCCAAATGTTGGCTCAATGACGTGAGGAACAAATTTTTCTTGTGTTTCCGGATCTGTGTATTCGATGGGGTGACCTGAAAATTCGGCATGCCGTTTCAAATCAAAATCGGTTCGATAGGCAAGGCCATACAGCTCTGAAGTTCCAAAGGGAAAATCATAGACAATATCGACGGTTCTTTTTGAGTAGTGGGAAAGCTGTTCTTTGGGATGCTCTTTGAGCTGCAAGCGATTTGGATGTAATCCAATGATTTTGCACCAATTTTGCATGGCAGCGATCCATTCTTCAAAGACCTTTTCCCACTCCTTTTCCCGAATGAAGTATTCGATTTCCATTTGTTCGAATTCAATGACACGAAATATGAAATTACCCGGTGTAATTTCATTGCGGAAAGCCTTGCCGATTTGCGCCACTCCAAAGGGGATTTTCACCCGCATGGTATTGATGATATTTTTGAAATCGACAAAGATCGCTTGGGCAGTTTCCGGTCTTAAATAGGCCGCATCGCCCTCAGCCCCCGTTTTGCTCATGTGGGTATGAAACATCAAATTAAAGAATTTGGCATCGGTAAAATCCTCTGCGCCGCACTTGGGACATTTGATTTTTTCTTTTTTCACGATCTCGGTCATTTCCTGAACCGAGAGCCCATCAGCAGGTCTATGCAGCGTCTCTTCAATCAGATGATCGCATCGGAATCTACTTTTGCAGGCCTTGCAGTCTATCAGGGCATCGTTAAATCCCTCCAAATGACCCGATGCTTGCCATACCTTAGGATGGAGCAAAATCGGCCCATCCAGACCAACCATGTCCCTTCTTTCCTGGACAAACATCTTCCACCAGAGGTCCTTGATGTTTTTTTTGATCTCAGCGCCATAAGGTCCGAATGAATAGGTATTGGCAAATCCGCCGTAAATTTCCGAACCCGGATAAATGATCCCTCTCCGTTTGCAAAGAGCAACGATGGGCTTCAACGAATCCAGATCAAGCTTTTTTGATGCCATAAACGCTTTTATTATAATGAAGATTAACCACAGAGACAAGAGAAAATAGAGGCAGCACAGAGAGGAAAGTATCTTCTTTTTTGCGAAAGAGAGCAAAAAAGAAGGACTCTCACGCGAAACGCGGAGTGTTATATAAAGGTTATTCTATGCTAAGCTCTATGCAATGAAAGATTTAATTACAGATCAAGTAATCGGAGCGGCTATTGAAGTCCATCGTCAATTAGGCCCGGGATTGCTAGAGTCTACCTATGAAAAATGTCTTTGCATTGAATTTGATTTAAGAAAAGTCCGATACACTCGTCAAAAAGCTTGTAATCTCTTGTATAAAGGCATTCTTTTAGAAGAAGGTTATCGCATTGATTTTTTAATCGAAGATGAAGTGATTTTGGAAATTAAATCTGTGACCGATATTTCATTAATCCACCAAGCCCAAGTGCTTACCTATCTCCGAATTCTGAATCTACGAAGAGCTCTTTTATTAAATTTTAATGTTCCCGTTCTAAAAGACGGAATAAAGCGATTTTGTATATAATCCGCGTTTCGCGTGAGATTCCTTCTTTTTTGCTCTCTTTCGCAAAAAAGAAGATATTTTTCTCTTTCTCTGTGTTGCCTCTATTGTCTCTTGTCTCTGTGGTTAATCTTCTTCTCTCAATACTTGGGTTGTTTTTCGGACCAGCGCTTGAGCCAGGCATCGATGGAGATGCGACCGGGGCCGAAGATGAGGACCATGAGGCTGGTGATGAGGAAGGGATACGGCGTTTGGCGGACGAGGGAGAGGGGCTGGAAAAGGAAGCGGAAGTTGGAAATGTCTGCCGCGTGAGCAGTGCTTAGAGCAACGAGCATAATGATGATGAGGGGAATGCTTGCCATGCGCGAGGCAAAACCGGCAAAAAGACAAATTCCTCCCAAAAACTCAAACCAGCCGGCAAAATGGGCGCTAAAAGTTGGATAAACAATATTGAGATTTGCAAAAGCTGTAGCAGTTTTTTCAATCCCATGAATCTTGTTCCAGCCGGTTAGAATAAACTGGAAGCCCCAAGTGATCCGCATATAAAGCAAAAAAAGACTTTGCAAATTGCTAGCCCACTTGATGAGCCTGGAATAAAACCAATCGATAAAATGCAAAAAGCCGCTAGAAAAACGCATAATAAATTATTTAGTCAGAAATACTTTAAAAAACAAGGGGAAAAATGGTATAATTGCGGGCCATGGATGAAATTTGCGGACTACTTCTGGAAGAATTGAAAGCCTGGATGGTGCAAAACGGAAAAGAAGCTTTCCGGGCCAAACAGGTCTATGAATGGCTCTTTATCAAAAAGGCACTCTCTTTTGATGCGATGACCTCTTTGAGTTTGGATCTTCGGGAAAAACTAAAAGCCTCTTTTCAATTTCCGGCGATCAAAGAATGTAGATTTTTGCAGTCGGAAGATGGAGAGACGGAAAAATTTTTGTGGGAGCTAGGCGACGGCAAAAAGGTGGAGTCGGTCCTCATTATTTCCGGAGATAGGCGAACTGTTTGCGTCTCTTGCCAAGTT
>CAZXLK010000111.1:0-3607 GCA_964641775.1 uncultured bacterium
ATCCTCCTCTGATGTGAGTCGATGAAGTCCATGAAAAAGAACAGATCCTTTCTTATCATTCATAAATTGGGCGAGTAATTTTTGAGGATGTTCTTGAAGAGTGGATTGCAAAAAGAGGGCAGCGGCTGCCATAGAACCACCCATGCATACCCCTAGAAATTCAGCATCAAATTTTGTCGAGATGACAAATCCTTGGCTTAGGTAATCAAGCAGCTCTTGCTTTTGTTTTGCATCTGTAGGCAACAGGTGGCCTATTTTCCCTTTTAAATATATTTGGGCATAATGGTTCAATAGATGTTCTTCTTTTTTGGACACGTCCTTTTCTGTGACTTGATTAATGGTTTGAAAAGGTCGGCTAAATTGCATATAGCCAAGTTGCAGGTAACGGGACTTATGGGCATGCCATATTTTTACTTTTTCCGCGGCTTTTGTGATGATTTTTTGACCGATTGCAACGATGGCTGTCGCTGCGGTCCATCCCAGGAAAGTTGTGGGTTGGATAACAGCCTGAGCACAGATTGCCAGTCCGCCTACGGCTGCAGCTTGAGTAAAACTAATTGAGCTTTGTGACATAATTAAGTTATTTAAATAATTTATAGTAATTATACTGTAATTTTGATTTGATATCAAATACTTAATAAGTTATTGAAAATTAAAGGCTTGTGAATTATCGTTATTTATTGATAATATTTAGACTGTTTGGGTAATAAATGACAAAACCAATAACAAGGGATATCCTTGTCAATATTTCAACATTTTCATCTCCAGAAGATGTTGCTAATGCATCAGTGGTTTGTAAAATTTGGAATAGAGCTTTGAATCAGAGAATGGTTTGGAAAAAGCAATGTGAAATCCAAGAAAATACCCCATGTTGTGTAGTGGTCCGAAACTTTTTTAAGAAGAATGTTAAGGGAATTAATTCTCATATCCTTTCTGTTATAGCCGGATATGATGAAGAGAGAGGTTGTGATTACAGAGAAGTATTTAAGAGAAAAATACCTAATGCGATCACCCCTGAAGTGTATGAAACCCATTTTCGTGACGTAAAAGTGATTGATCCTCAACCTCGACCCGCTACAATGCGTAAAGAAAATAACAAGTCTGATCCAGAGAAACCGCATCTAACAATAGGTCAAACGCATATTTGGACATACCTGCCAGAATTGCAAATTAATGGAAAGGAAGTCATCTTTAGCATCGATCTATTGAAAAAATTGACTGAAAAACCCCGTAAAGGATTTCCTGCCAAATTTAATTATGATCACGCTCAAGTAAGCTCAGAGCAAAGTAAGGCCTCCATTGGAAATGCAGGATGGTATCTGATGCCTGACTACCTAATCCGAAAAACAGAGGGTTTATCTTTTAAAAAGCAAAAAAAAATAGTTACAGCACAGGGATATGAAATCCCTTCGGGACCAGATGTCATTTTAACCGCTCTTTTATGGCGCGTATTGACAGGAGAGTATTTTTGGCAAAAAAGTATTACGAGGTATACACGTACATCTACTCCAAATGCAGATGGAGAGGGCCATTGGACATTTGGATATGATGATTGTGGTTTAAGTATTACTGACCAGCTTTATTTTTATCACGAAAACGAAGACCTCTTAGACCGAATTGGATGCGGACTTACCGGTATCAAGAAGTTTTCTTAAAATTCTTTGCATCCCTGCGTCTGCACGTGGCATAAATTATGCAGACAATTCTTTCTTAAGGCTTGCTTTTAAGACTTTTACGAAGTCTTCAGATTTAGTCGCTTTAGTGTGAGCTTTTTTGGGGGCCTTGATCCTTTTGCCTTTGGCCTTTTGCAGGCTGCAGAGAACAGAGATTAGCTTAATATTTTTATCTATCTTACTGAAAATGAAGGGGATGTGAATTAGTTTTATTATGGACAAATAATAATTTAAAATAATATAATATTGCTATTCATTAATTAAATTATTTAGGGAATAAAATGACACCAGTAATTACACCATCAGTATCAGGCTCGCTTTCTTTCAGCCCTGACTCTTCATCTTCAAGTTCACTGGCAGCAAGCTCGTCTGCATCATTACCTTTTTTACTAGCATTCGATGAAGCTACTTTGTTCGATGAAGCCACTTTCATGACCGCTCAAGCGGCCGCAATTCCACTTCCAGAGGAAGAAGAAGGGACATGGAAAGATCTAGTAAGTGATGACCTTTTCGATATTTCAACATTTCCATCTCCAGAAGATTTTGCTAGTGCATCTTCAAGCAAGCCCCAAAAAAAGCAAAAGAGCAACACTTTTGAAGCTACTTTGATTAGTGGGATAGTTAAAGCGATGGAGGCTTCACTAGAAGGACCTTGGAAAGAACTATCACGTGACACCCTTTTCAAAATTTCAACATTTTTATCTCCGGAAGATGTTGCTCATGCATCAATGGTTTGTAAAATTTGGAATAGAGCTTTAGATCAGAGAATAGTTTGGAAAAAGCAATGCGAAATCCAAGAAATTACACCCTGTTGCATAGAGATTCAAGACTTTTTTAATGAGAATGTTGAAGGGATTAATTCTCATATCCTTTCCATTATAGCAGAATATGATGAAGATAGGGGTTGTGATTATAAAAAAGTGTTTAAGCAAGAAATACCTAATGCAATTACTCCTAAATTTTATGAAACTCATTTTCGAGATGTAAAAGTGACTGAGCCTAAACCGCGACCTGCGACAATGCGCAAAGAAAATAATAAGCCTGATCCCGACTTTCCGGACTTGACAATAGGGCAAACGCATATTTGGACCTATAGACCAGAATTGCAAATTAAAGGGGAGAAAGTCATCTTTAGCATCGATCTATTGAAAAAATTGGCTGAAAAACCTCTTAAAGGATTTTCTGCCAGATTTGTTTATCAAGACCCACATCTTGATCAAGATGAGATTCCTGACGACTCTCAAATAAGTTTAGAACAAAGAAAAGCTTCCATAGGAAATCCAGGATGGTATCTGATGCGTAATACGGTTTTCAAAGGTACAGTAGATGTATCTTTTGAAAAGCAAAAAACAATAGTTAGGGAAAAAGGATATGAAATCCCTTCAGGACCAAATGTCATTTTAACCGCTCTTTCACAGCGCATATTGATGAAAAGCTATTTTGGGCATCATCGTTTACATACGCGTACATCTACTCTAAATGCAAATGGAAAGGGACATTGGACATTAGGATATAATAATTATTATCGTGCTTTTACAGCTACGGACGTTCTTTATGATGAAAGTCGCGACGTCCCTAATGGATTACGATATGAATACGGACTTACCGGTATCAAGGAGTTCTCTTAAAGTCCTCAAATCATGCAGCGGCTTTTCTGCCTTTTTTCTTAAGGCTAGCTTGTAAGACTTTTACGAAGTCTTCAGATTTAGTCGCTTTGGTATGAGCTTTTTTGGGGGCCTTGATCCTTTTGCCTTTGGCCTTTGCTTTGATCACTTTGATCATCTCTTCTCGATAAGTATCTTTATACGCTTTAGGATCAAAGGTTGTGCTTAGTTGATCGATGAGTTTAATGGCCATTTCTAGCTCTTTTTTGGAACCTTTCTCTTCTTTAGGGATATTCAGGACTTTATAATCGCGAATTTCATGTGAAAAGC
>CAZXLK010000112.1:0-3575 GCA_964641775.1 uncultured bacterium
CTTCAGGGGGCCGGTTTGCTCAAGAAAAGCTTTTTGCTTTCGGATTAAAAAAGAGCCTATTTTCAAAAGGGTGTTCTTTCTTCTCTTTATTGTACGAATGAGCCATTTGGCTGAAGTTAGCCATTTGGTTACAAGCGGATCTTGAAGGAGAAGGTAATCGGTGCGGAGATGAAATTTAGGAAGAGAGTCCTCTAACATTTGAAGTTGGTCCATTTTTGAAAAAAATAGATCGGGGATGATGGGAGAATTAAAATCTTGGGAGAAGAGATCTTTGGGTCTGAAGTGTAGCTTTACAAGGGCCTTGATAGCAGATGGGAGATCTTCGATCTTGGCTTTTTTCTGAATGAGATGGAATTTTTTCTGAAGCAGTTCTTTGAAACAGTGTTTGACGATTTTGTAAGCGGGTGAGCTCTGATCCAGTTGAAGAAGGAGGCATTCTCTAAGATCTTTGGCAAAGACTCCTTTTGGGTGAAATGTTTTGAGAATAGGAAGAAGGGGCGATGTTGGTGGATTGGGGAGGAAACCCTTATCATCTAGCAGCTCGAAAAGGGAAATTGCTTCCAATTGTTCAGAGGTGTTTGGAAATGCCTCGCGGATTTGGGCCATAATGTGTTCGTGAAAAGAAGGGGGAGCCACAGGCTCTTTATAGGAGGGGCTTGGTGGAAGAGAATCCAATTCAAGGAGGGGGTTTTTTTCGATCTCTTCAAGAAGAAATTGAGAGAGCTCAAGCTGTGGCATTGCAAGGACTTGCAATGCTCTTGCAAGAGATAGAGTCATGAACAATTGGCAAGAGGGGCTTTGCTGTAGTTTCATGATTTTCCCATAACACATTCTTTTTAAGGGGAAAAGGCGCTTGCAGTAAAGCATTTGCTTTAGATAAGTTAAGTAACTTATGGGACAAAAGGCCGGTGTGTTTTTTCATAATGGGCTGGGGGATGGGGTCAATGGCCTGGTGCTTTCCAATAATTTGCATCTGAATGGTTGGCAAGTAGATACCTACCAAAATACGATGTGGACGATGCAAGATTGGTTTCCCCACTTGCCTATCTACTTTTATCCGCCCCTTGATCATCTGCAAAATATTTTAAATGCCTATGATTGGTTTTTTGTCGTTAATAATGATACAGATCCATTTATCTTAAAATTGGTAGAAGTTGGCAAAGTCAAATTTCCGGAGAAGATGAAAGTCATCTATCTTTATCCCTCAAGCCGGATTGTGAATGAGCCATATTATTCCGACTGCAAAACAGAACCTTATCTACCTATTGCAGAAAACCTGAGGCTTTTTTGTAAAAATATCCTCCATCTTCCCAAAATCACCCAAAACAATGGATTTATTCCCCCGATTGAGATCACTCATCGAAAGTACCCAAAAAGAGTTGTCATCCATCCGACAAGTGCCCGCCCTACTCGAAATTGGCCCAAAGAAAAGTTTGTAAAGCTGGCTTTACATTTGAAAGAAGAGGGGTATCAGGTAGCCTTTGTTCCGGGAGATCCAAAAGGTTGGGAAGATGTGATTGATTTGGGATTTGATCTTCCTGTCTTTGCCACTCTGGACCTTCTTTCTCGCTACATTTATGAATCGGGATTTTTGATTGGCAATGATTCAGGGCTTGGCCATCTGGCATCAGCCCTAACCATTCCCACCTTAACTTTCTGCCGAAGAAAAAAGTGGGCAGCAATGTGGGCCCCCAGCTTTACAAAGGGGATTGTTCTCTGTCCCCACCCCCTCATTCCCAATATCCGGGGCCTTCGCCTCCGCGATCGTTATTGGAAAACCTTCATCACAGTCAACATGGCCATCAGAGCATTCAAAAGATTAGCTTTGGATTAAGAATTTTGTGAAAAAATGGAAAGACAGACTAGGTTGCACTAATCAAAAAAACCATGATATTGAAGGATTTGCCCGATATGCATGATAAAAAAAATGAAGAAGATTTACCTCATTATGAACTAACCAGAATCATTTTAGGATGCTGTTTTGAGGTAATGAAAGAATTGGGGCCAGGGTTTCTAGAGAGGGTTTATAAAAACTCCCTTTTTATTGCTATGAGGGAAAAAGCATTACAAGTAGAGACAGAAAAACCGTTTGAAGTGAAATTTAGAGACAGGGTAGTTGGTCGGTACAGTGCGGATCTTGTCGTTGAAAAAAAAGTAATAGTTGAATTGAAATGTTGTGAGAGTCTAGCTCGAGAGCACCAAGCACAACTATTCAATTATATGAAGGCGGCAGGATATCCAATTGGGTTATTGGTCAATTTTCGAAGACGGAAACTAGAATATCAGAGGTTACATGAATCAGTGGAAATTGATGAAGAATTGGAGGAAGATTCTGTCGAGGAACTGCCATTTTAATTTCTTTATCAAGCATATCAGGCAAATCCTCCAATATCATGGTTTTTTGATTATCCACGAAATTGTAGCTGTCTCAACTCTTTAACCAAAATGGTACGTTTTGATCGTACATCATAATTCTATCAAAAAGTTAATTCTAAATCCCTTGAGACAAATTTTATGTACGTTTGGCTTTCGATCACAAGTGAGATCACTCCTTTAATAGAACCTAACGGCTGTAAAGACTCATATCGATCGGCAGTCAGTAAGTTTTTAAAAACGTTCAAAGTCGAGGCTTTAACAGATTCATAGGGAAGAGGATCCTCAAATGTTAACTCGGTTTTCTGTTTGATTTTTATATATTTATTGACTGAAGCACCTTCAATAATACTTGCCTTTTGAGAAAATCGTAAGTTGGCAACTATGGCAACCTGACGAATAACTTCTCGATTTTCATCCATATTTTGGAAAGCACCTTCAATAAAATGTTCTACGCCCACTAAAAATAATTGGTTGCAGTTGTTTTGAACTATTGCGTTCATAATATATCCTCCGTGTTTCGGAAAAAATATAATGTAAACAGAGATTAAAGGAAATAATAATGAAATCTTTATTATAGAGCTTGGAGCTTGGCGTATTTGGCTGCAAGGGTCCGCATGGTTTCGGCTTCCGGAAAAAAGACTTCATAGGTAAGGCCTAAGGAGGTGTTAGAAACTTTTTGAATGATGCCGGAGCCAAATTCCTTATGATAGACATGAGCGCCGGGAGGAAAAGCTTCCGGTTCTGCTGCTGCAAAGCCACGGGATGGGGAAAAGTTTTCGATAAAATGGGTAGGGATTTCTTTAAGGAAGCGAGAGGGGCGCATGAGCCTGGCAGTTCCCCACATAAATCGATAGATGGTAGATGTTAGATAGAGGAAGCGTTTAGCACGGGTCATTCCTACATAGCAAAGTCTTCTCTCTTCTTCGATGGCTTTTGGGTCGTCTTTGGAATTGATGTGGGGAAAGAGATCCTCTTCGAGGCCAACCAAAAAGACAAGGCTAAATTCCAGCCCTTTGCTGTTATGCAGCGTCATTAATTTCACAGAGGGAAGATTGGAATCTTGGCTCACCTGCGAGCGGAGCGATAGCTCTTCCAAAAAACGGATGAGTGTTGGCTCCTCGGTATCTTCTTCCCATTCGGCAGCCTTTCCCATCAGCTCATCCAAGTTTTCTTTTCGATCTTGAAAGGTTTAGATCGGA
>CAZXLK010000113.1:0-3567 GCA_964641775.1 uncultured bacterium
CGCGAGAGCTTTCACGTCAGCCGAAATCCGATTTTCGAATCACGTTCGGTATAATCGAATCACGCCCTCAAATCAGAGGCGCACACGTTGTAATGACTTAAGGGGCAGCCCAAATCCCAATTTTTGAATCACGTTCGGTATACTTGTGTTTGCAAAGCAAATGCATTTCGTTTATACCCTAACAACTTGAATAATCGCGTTCGGTATACTTTAAGCTTCCAATAGGGCATTTCATCAGGAGTGAATCATGAAACGAATGTTTTATCTCATTGCTTTATTCTTTTTTGCCAGCTTCGCACCTCAATATGCAAATGCCTCGGGAGACTTCGCAGGCGTTGTCGTAGATTCAGTAACAGGCCTTCCAATTTCAGGGGCCTTGGTGGTTGCAACCAAAGGAAATCAGGAAAGACAAAGCACGTCAACGGCGATGAATGGAACTTATACAATGACTAATCTCAACCAGGCTAACTTTACAGTCATTGCCAGCGAGCCTAATTATCAAACACAAGCGATAGGGGCTCGGTTGATCAATGGTGAGGTTACCGTTGTTAATTTTGCATTAGTGCCAAGTGGTGGGATTCTATCTGGAACCGTCACTGACGCAGGATCTGTACCCATTTCGGGCGCAAGCGTAGAGATCTTTCAAGGACAGACTTTACTCACGACTGTAACAACTGATGGCAGCGGAGCCTATTTAGCATCTGATCTCGCTCCAGGTATTTATAATGTAGTCGCTACAGCATCTACATTTCAGACACAATCTCAGGGTGCCAGCATCGAAGCAGGCGTTGTCACAACAGTTGATTTCGCATTGACAGCGAACCCAGGTTCAATCTCCGGGACTGTAATAAGTGCCGGAACCAGCAATCCAATCATGGGAGCTCTAGTTCAGGTTTTTGATGGGTCTATATTGGTTGGCTCTGCTGATACTGACGGCAGTGGAAATTATACGATTCCCGATTTAGCTCCGGGCAATTATGATGTTACTGCAAGCGCAGATGGGTACCAATCAACAACTGTGGGAGCTAGCGTTACAGCTGGCGCCACAACAACAGTAGACTTTGCTTTAGAACTCCCACCCGGAACAATTGATGGCACAGTAACGGACGCATCCACAGGCAACCCTATTCGCGGTGCTTCTATAAGTGTTTTTCAAGGTGTCACGCTGATCGCATCGGTCTTGACCGATCCAAATGGGCAGTACAGCATTTCAGAATTTGCTCCGGGCAATTATTTAGTCAGTGCAAATGCAACTCTGTATCAACTACAAATTAAAGCAGCAACTGTGACAGCTAATGCAACGACCACTGTTGACTTTGCTCTCATATCACCTCCGGGAACGATTTCAGGAACAGTGACGGATGCAGTAACTACGAATCCCATCCCCGGAGCAACCATCAATGTTTATAATGGGCAGACACTAGCTGCTACAGCTTTAACCGATCCGAATGGTAATTATCAAATTCCAAATCTTCCCCCCGATAATTACATTGTCACTGCATCCAAACCTACTTATCAAATAGAAGCCATAGGGGCCACCGTAACAGCTTCAGCCACAACAATCGTCAATTTTGCTCTCATTTCGCCTCCGGGAACGATTTCAGGAACAGTGACAGATGCTGCGACGACAAATCCTATTGAGGGAGCTAATGTATCAGTATTTAGTGGCCAGACGCTTATTGCAAATGCGCTTACTGATGTAAATGGCAACTATACAATTCCAGATTTAGCGCCCGGTGAATACAATGTTATTGCTAGTGCCGGCGCAAACTATCAAATTGCATCTCTTGGCGCAATTGTCGCCTCTGGCATGACGACAACTGTCGATTTTGCTTTGCTTGCAAATCCAGGAACAATTGCAGGAACTGTAACAAATGAAGCTGATGGAGCTCCAATTTCTGGAACTAGCATTTTGGTTCTTCAGAATTTCACTATTATAGATTCTGCGTTAACAGATGCAAGCGGCAATTACTCGATTAATAATTTGGCTCCTGGAAATTATACTGTTATTGCAAAAGCTCCCAACTTTAGCATCGCTGTTGTAGGAGCCACCGTGACTTCGAATCAAACAACAACAGTTAATTTTGCTCTAAAAGCAGATCTTGGAAAAATTTTCGGAAACGTCACAGATGCTACTACAACCAATCCTATACCCGGCGCAACTATTGAGGTGCGTAATAGCTTTGTTGTAGTTGCAACAGCAATTACTGATCCAAATGGGAATTACAATTTTCCTAATTTAGCTCCGGGTACTTATACAGTGACAGCTGCAGCCCCTAATTATCAACGACAAGTAAAAGTGGCAACAGTTACGAGCAATCAGGTTACATTTGTCAATTTTGCCTTAACCGGTAATCCGGGTACTATTTCCGGTACAGTAACAGACGCCGCCACAACAAATCCCATTCCGGATGCGACTATTGCTGTTTTTCAAGAAAGAACTTTCATTGATTCTGCAATAACCGATATCAACGGAGACTATACTATTCCCGATTTAGCACCCGGGGATTATACCGTTCTGGCAATCAAAGAGGGTTATCAATCAGCTTTTTCGCAAAAGACTGTTATTGCAGGAATGACCACTATTGCAGACTTTGCCCTTAATTCTTCTCCAGGAACAATTGCCGGGACAGTTACGGATCAGTGTGGAGGAGCTCCTCTCCGTGGAACAATTATCTTAGTAACAGATGGTTCTTCAGTTGTGGGTTTTGGTTTAACTGATTCTAACGGTAATTATTCAATTGATACTCTTGCACCCGGTAATTATACGGTGACTGCAATTCTAAACAATCATCTGTCTAGCAGCACTTCTGCGACGGTTTTTGCAAACGGAACGACAACTGTAAACTTTTCGCTCACGCCTACGGCATTACCGCCGACAAGTATCTCAGGATGTTCTACTAAAAATGAATTTCTAACGCAGATAGATCACATCCACGTTGTATCATGGACAGCTAGCCCAAGTTCATGTGTGACAGGCTATCAAATTTTTCGCAATGGAACGCAAATCGCTTTTGTTCCTTCCACGAGTGAACTAGTGTATCTAGATCATAATCGCTACAAGAAGGTTGATGTTTATTCCGTTAGGGCGGTGAATTCCTTTGGACTGATCAGTGAAGCTGCAAGTGTGTCAATAGATAATCAGAATAAGTGTCAAAACAATTGACTAGTTGGGGGACCCAAAACGATAGCCTATGCCTACGCCAAATGAGAAACCGCTAAGATTTGCATCCTGTCGAGTTACTTTCTCGTGATCTGAATCTTCAAAGTCAATTTTTGTATAAGTGTAATTGGTAAATAGATTAGCAAAGAAATGGTTGGGCAGGTTGCAAATAACTCCCATTTTTGCGATCCCTCCAACACCCCATTTAGAAATACTTTGGATCACAAAGGGGGAATCATCTCTCATATGCAGATAAGTGCCAAGCACACCTACCCCTAAATAAAAACCTGCACGACTAATAGGAAATAGATATTTGAGCCCAATCCCTAAGGGAACCATGTGGATCCTCGTTGGATCATGCTCTCCGATTGAAAATCCTTTTTTAGAGAAATAATCTGCACTGA
>CAZXLK010000114.1:0-3565 GCA_964641775.1 uncultured bacterium
AGCTCGATCACTCGACCCATTTTTCAATGTAGGACTTGAATTCAGAATGCTCGGAGAGCGCCTCTACGAATTCTGCAATTTTTTCTTCTGTTAAATGCTTTTGGATAAAGCCTAAAAAATGCTCTTCAATCTGGAAGCGGTTTTGGTTTTGGACCTCGTGAAAAGTGAGCGGCTTGATGTGATTTTTCTTAAAATCATCAAGGATCGCAGCCTTACTATTGAAAAGCTTTCCGGTAAGTACGGAGGAGTAGACCACTTTTTGAATCGAAGCCTTTCTTTCGCTAATATAATTTTTAATCACTTCAGGGTCTTCAGAGACAAAAAATCTTTTTACAGGAAGGCCCCCTGCGCGCTCCTTATTTTCCGGGCATTTGGACACCCAATCATAGATCGCATCTTGGGGATTTGGGTGGGTATTGTCTCCAAATACTTTGCCGGTAAAAGGACAAATATAAATTTTCTTTGTATTTTCATTGACGCTTTGCTGGCCGAATTGGATTACGATTTCGGTCTCCCGCCAAAGCTTTCCTTGAGCCTCTAGCCTCTCGATGAGGTCTTGCGTGCTCTGGTAAATGGTTTTTTCCCTGGGGAATAAGACCGGTTTGAGCTTGTACTTCTCTTCAATGAATGTCAGGTATGCAGTGACAAGGTCTGCATTTTTATTTTTCTTTAAAAATTTTAGTAACTCATTTTTTTGTTCAGCTGTGATGCTGAGAGCAGTTGCCATAATGTCCTCGGATTAGAAGGGGTATGTTAACCTAACAACAAATTAACTTTCAATGATCTTGTGTATAGAGCCTTCTCTATGGTATAGTATCTTCAATAAATTTGAAGGATTTTTCCTATGGCAACCCTAAATCTTGAAGAAAAGATTGACCTGCAATTCGAAAAAATTGTTGTCGCAGGTTACGAAGAAGTGTTGAAGGTCACCGAACCCAAAAGCGGTTTGAAGGCGATCATTGCGATCCATGATACGACGCTTGGGCCCTCTTTGGGAGGAACCCGGATCCATCCTTATGCTTCTTTTGAGGACGCGCTGCAAGATGTCCTTAGGCTCTCCAAAGGAATGACCTATAAATCGGCAGTGGCTTTAGCAGGATTTGGCGGCGCAAAAAGCGTTATTCTTGCCGATCCCAAAAAAGAGAAAACGGCGGAGCTTCTATTGGCATTTGGAGCTGCAGTGGAAAAGCTGGACGGCAGATATATTTGCGCAGAAGATGCCGGCTGCTCCGTAGAAGATGTGAAAATAATCCGCCATGTAACAAAGCATGTCGTTGGATTGCCAAATTCGAAAAGCAGCGGCGATCCTAGTATATTTACTTCCTGGGGAGTTTTTCGCGGTATTCAAACAACTGCAAAAAAACTTTTTGGAACTGATTCTTTAGAAGGAAAAAAAATTGCTATTCAAGGGCTAGGATCGGTAGGATCAAAGCTGGCCGAGCTTCTTTTTTGGGCAGGAGCTGAGCTGATTCTGTCGGATTTGGACGCTGCCAAAACGAAAAGGCTTGCAGCAAAATATAATGCGGCAGATGTTTTTCATGATCAAATTTTAAAAATGGAATGTGATATTTTGGTCCCTTGTGCTTTAGGCGGAATCATCAATGAAAGGACAATTCCCTTTATGCAGTGCAAGGCGATTGCAGGGGCTGCCAATAACCAGCTTTTGAGAGACTCTCATGCAAATGATCTCAGAACAAGAGGCATTCTTTACGCCCCCGATTTTGTGATCAATGCCGGAGGACTTTTGAATGTGGCGACAGAGCTGGAAGAGGAGGGCTATAACCCAATTCTTGCTAGATCAAAATGCAGTGGAATTTACGAGACGCTGCAAGCCATTTTTGACATTGCTGAAAAAAATAGCCAATCGACTCATGCAGCAGCTTTAGAGCTTGCGGGCTACCGGATTAAATACGGCATTGGCAAAAGGATTCTTCCTCCAACATATCACCATAAAGCTGAGTAATGGAAACCCTGCTTGATTTTCTTCGCAGGCTCACATCTGAGGCAATTGCAAAGGCATTTGATTTGCCGGATGCCGAGACGGATGTCTCGCCATCGACCCAAGAAGAATTTGGCCATTATCAAATCAATAGCGCATTAAAGCTGGCAAAAACTCTCAAGCAAAACCCTCGGCAAGTAGCTGCAAAAATTATAGAGCATCTTGGATCCTCTTATTTTTCCAAGGTGGAAATTGCAGGCCCCGGATTTATCAATTTGACCTTTTCCAATGAGTTTTTGTCGAAAGAAGTTCAAAAACAATTGCACGATTCTTTATTGGGGGCATCTTTTGCAAAGAAAAGAGAGCGGGTGATTGTAGAATTTTCATCGCCCAATGTGGCCAAAGAGCTGCATGTGGGCCATATCCGCTCGACGATTATTGGAGACAGCCTGGCCAGGCTCTTTGAATTTTTGGGCCAAGATGTTTTAAGACTCAATCATATTGGCGATTGGGGCACCCAATTTGGAATGTTGATTGCCTACATGAAAGAGACCGGAAAACAAAAGACGACGATCGATGCTTTGATGAGCGATTACAAGGCAGCAAAAAAGAAGTTCGACGAAGATCTGGGCTTTAAAAAAAGGGCGCAACTAGAAGTTGTCAAGCTCCAATCAGGAGATCAGGAAAATAGGAGAATCTGGAAAGAGATTTGCGATATTTCACGCGCCTCTTTTCAAGAAATTTACGATCTTCTCGATGTAAAACTCATAGAGCGGGGAGAGTCATTTTATAATAAAGAGCTTCCGGGAGTAGTGGATGAGTTTGAAAATAAAGGGCTGATTACCATTTCCGATGGGGCCAAATGCGTCTTCATGGACGAATTTAAAATTCCTCTGATGATTCAAAAATCAGATGGGGGCTATAACTATGACACAACAGATCTTGCAGCAATCAAGCACCGGATTTTTGTCGAGAAGGCAGATCGGATTATTTATGTGACCGATGTGGGGCAGTCGCTCCATTTTCAAATGCTTTTTGCAGCAGCGGAAAAAATTGGATGGCTTAGGGCTGAAAAAACAAGGGTCGACCATGTTGGATTTGGCCTTGTTTTAGGACAAGATGGAAAGAAATTCAAAACGAGATCGGGAGAGACGGAAAAACTCATCGATCTTTTAAAAGAAGCAGAAAACCAAGCGAGGGCCATTGTTCAAGAGAGGCTGCCCGATGCAAACAAAGAAGAGATCGACCATCTTGCCCATGTACTTGGAATTGGGGCGGTGAAATATTCCGATCTTTCGATTCATAGAACCAAAGATTATGTTTTTAGCTACGAAAAAATGCTCCGCTTTGAAGGAAATACGGCAGTCTTTCTTCTTTATGCTTACGTTAGGATCAATGGCATTAAGAGAAAATCAACGAAAAAGGTAGCAAAAGAAGATCAAATTGAGCTGGCACATCCAACAGAAATTTCTCTCGGTGTCCATCTTCGCCGATTTGGAGAGGTTCTTGAACTCATCTCAAAAGATTTACTCCCAAATAGGCTTACCGATTACCTTTACGAGCTTGCCGAAAAATTCAATGCCTTTTTCCGCGATTGCAGGGTTATTGACAGTAGCGAGGAGGCCA
>CAZXLK010000115.1:0-3562 GCA_964641775.1 uncultured bacterium
CCCTACACGTCGCGCTTCCGATCTATAATCAAAGATTTCATACATAAGAGATTTTTGATGCGTTAGATGACAGTCGATATACGATTACCACTGAGTATGATGATTTTGGTTCGATTAAACGAAAAACAACTCCTTTAGGCAGAGAAAATACCTACACGTATAGTGCGGACGGAAATTTGATAGAGTCTAAAGAGGTTGGTTCACCTAGAAAAACTTTTGCCTATGATGAGGCAAATCGGCTTAAAAGCTGCAAAGAGCCTAGTTCTAGAAAAATATCTCTGACCTTCTATGACCAAAAAAGTCGGATTATTAAGCAAACAGATTGCAGAGAAAATGAAACGATACACACCTATGACTCTTTTGGAAATCGCAAGACAACGCAGCTTCCTAAATGCAAAAATGAAGAGGAGCAAACTTGCAGACCGATTCTAAAATTTGATTATGATATCCATGGCAACCTCACTTTGGCAGAAATGCCGCTCGAAGAAAGAACTCAAAATACTTATAATCTGTTTAGAAAACCGACTGTAGTGATACAAGCTGATAAGACAAAAATCCGTCATTTCTACAACAAAAATGGCACACTGGAAAAGACTCGATATGCGGACGAAACCGAGGTGCGGTATGAATATGATCTCTTTAAGCGACAAACTTGTAAGACTATATACTCTGATCAAGAGAAAGTTCTTGCCGTTGAAAAATGGGAATATAATTCCTTTCAACTTCTCTCTTACACTGATGCAAGGGGATTGAAAACAAAATTTATCTATGACGGAGCAGGAAGAAAAATTGCCGAAGAAGCAGAAGATCGAAAAGTCGCTTTTGCTTATGACTCCCTTGGTTTTTTGGAGAAAACCGATAATGGCGTAATTGCTCTTGTTCAAAAACACAACGTCGAAGGGCTTGTTGAAGAACAATGGGAAGAAGAACCCACTGGCCGGATTGAAAATTGGATGAAGTTTTTTTATGACCAAGAAAATCGTAAAATAAAAGCACTTCGGAAAACTTCTCAAGGAGAGGCTGTTGATCTATTCAGCTACACAGAGGACAGGCTATCTAGCCATACAGATCCTAATAAGCAAATAACGACATTTATATGGAATGACTTTTTCAAGAACGAATTAGACCAAAATGTATTACAAAAAACTACAATTGATCCTCTTGGACAAGCAACCATTGAGACCTATGATGCAGGAGAGCGGATCGTAATGCGAGAAAAGAAAAATTCTCAAGAGCAGACCGTATTCAAAGAAAAATTTCTCTATGATGTTTCAGGAAATCAGGCGAAATGGATTTCATATGTTTACGCAGATGGGATGTTGACCAAAGAAATTCCCATCACTTGGAAATATGACGCAATGGGACGGGTGAAGGAAGAGACCGAAAGCGAGCAAAAGGCTACCTTTTATGACTATGATTCAAGAGGACGTATTGCATGGAAAACTCTCCCAGATGGGATTCGTCTTCATTATTCCTATGATGGCGCAGATCGTTTAGAAGAACTCATTAGTTCAGATGAAAAAATCCACACTCAATATTCCTATAAAAGAGGGCCGGATCCCACTGCAATTTCTGATTCAATTCAAAGAGTATCATTGACACGTGAATATAATTCATTTGGGGAAGTGATATCTGAAACAAATGATCGAGGATTATCAAGCAAATGGGACTACGATTCAATAGGCCGATGTATTTTATTCACACTGCCCGATGGATCATCCATTGCTTATCCTACTAAAGGGATTCATATGAGCGCGGTTCAGAGGAAAGATCCTCAAGGGAACCTTCTGTATGAACACAACTATCGAAAATTCGATTGCAATGGACATGTTTCTGGAGAAGAACGAATTTTCAATTTAGGTCCTGTCTTTACTACCCACGATCTATTGGAGCGCCCAAGTGATCAAAGATGTTCTCAAATGCAAATGTCAATTAGTTATGGACCTTCTGGTCTGGTTACCGCAATCGATAATTCTCTTTTTGGAAAGAAACTTTATAAGCATGACGCTTTGAATCAGCTCAAAGAGGAAGGAGATCAGACATACAATTTTGATTCTCTAGGGAATCCAATGGAATTTACAGTAAATGATTTGAACCAGATCTCTGCTACCTCCAACTGCACTTTAACTTACGATGAGAATGGAAATCCAAAGGAGAAGGTAAGCCATGGCAAGACAGTGGAATATAAATTTGATTCCTTAGGCAGACTCACTGAAATACTAACAGCCCAAAAAAGAAAAGTACTTTATTTCTACGATCCTCTCTCTCGATTATTGGCAAAGGAAACCTATATTTATAAGGAGAATTCGTGGGAAAAAGAACAAAAGATTTTTTATCTTTATGATCGAGATCGAGAAATCGGGACGGAAGATGAAAATGGACATCTTCTTGAAATGAAAGTTCTTGGTCTAGGAATACAAGGAGATGTCGGAGCTGCGATAGCGCTTGAAATAGGAAAGAATATTTATGCGCCTTTGCATGATTTCAATGGTAATATCATTGGCATTGTCTCATCCAATGGAAAAATAGTTGAAAAATATGAAATCGATGCTTTTGGTAGGGAGAACTTTTCTGCTCCTTTGAGTCCATGGCGTTTTTCATCAAAACGAAGCGAAGAGGGACTTATCTTCTTCGGTCTTCGTTTTTATGATCCAGTCCTTGGACGTTGGTTAAATCCGGATCCAGCAGGATTTACAGATGGAGCTAATCTCTATGTCTTTGTCCAAAACAGTCCGCTTAATCGATTAGATCTATTTGGCTTATTTTCTGAAGATCCCTTTAAACATGTTCAAATTCACGTGCCAGTTCCTGTCATTCCTCGTTTGCCAGGGTTTCATACATTCCTAGCCAAAGGATCAATTTGCGGAATTGAAGTTGACTTTGTCCTCTGCTGTGGCCATTGGCACCAACTCCAATTCACACCTGAAGAAATCAAAATGGAGAAAGTGGACATCATGAATCATCTGGATGAGCTGACTCCAACTAGTGGGACCTATTTTGGCCTGGTTACATTTGGAAACGGGATTAATACTTCGTTAAAAGAGTGTTTTAAAACGTGCGAGGAGATAGGAAGCAAAGTTGGCAGCACCCTTCTAATGGCCTTACACAATCCCACGCGAGGGATTTATATAGATATCAATAGAACGAAAAAAGAGCGAGGTGGTATTGAGACTCCAAATGTCTGCTTAGTGCGTCAATTTATGGCCACTACAGCAGAAAAATTGCATCAGATCAATCCCCAGTCTCTTTTGCTTTGTATTCCGCATAGTGAAAATGGTGTGATTACAAAAAGGGCCATTGAAGGGATGACGGAGGATCAGCAACACATTCTTCAAAGAATTCTTAATGTTTTTGCAGAAGGCTCGGCCGAACCCTTACCAAAAAACATGGGAGCTTCTGTCATCAATGTTTATTCGAGCAAAGACTATGTGACAGGATTTGGTCCCTTTGGATATGCTAAGCGCTATATGAATGACCCTGAGTATGATATCCGCAAATTAACTTGCCAGACAAAGATCATGGACAGGACTCTTTGGATAGCAGATCATGGTTTTTTAAAACC
>CAZXLK010000116.1:0-3384 GCA_964641775.1 uncultured bacterium
TCATAAAAATGATCTGCTACCGGAATGAGGATTTGATCGGAAAATTTTTTCACTTCCGCAATGCAAGGTCGCAAAAACTGAAAATCATTGGTGCAAAAATTAATGACCGTCGCAATTTTGTCCATGGACTGAATTATAGTGATTTATGCAGGTTTAAGGATATAACCTTGATTGAGTTCTGCTCTGTAAAAGAGCCAAAGGCCAATTGAAACGATACCCGAAGAGCCGATAATGGTCATGGAAATGGGCTCACCTAAAAAGAGCCAGCTATTGATGGATGCAAAAAGCGGGTAAAGAAGGCCCATAAACGACATAAACGTAGCAGTAAATCGTTTTAATAAAAATCCATAGAGATTGTAGCAAATTAAATTTGAAATGATAACGATTACTAAAAATCCCACCACAAAGGAACTTACATGAGTGCTTGCTACAGGAATCGGATTCCAGGAATCTACAAATAATGAGTGGATCAAAGCAAACAACCCTCCGAATACCATCGCTAAGGCATTGACCAACAACACCGGAAGCGGCTCTGTTTTTAAAAACTTACGCATGAAAACCCAGCCATAGACTGCGCAAATGGAGGCTGCAATGATCGAAAGTTCGGGCCAAGAGAGAAAGCCCAAGCTGGAAAGGAGCTCATCGGAGCCTTTTTGGGCCATTAGCACCGGAATAAACCCGACGAACCCTATGGCCATCCCCACCATTTTTTGCCCGCTCATTTTTTCTTTAAAATGCAGATACGAAAACAGGGCAGCGAAGAAGGGGGAGAGGCTGTAAAAAAAGCAGGTTTTGGCAGCAGACATTTGCTTTAAGCCCCAAAATTCAAAGGCATTTGCCAAATACATGCTAAAAATGGAAAGGATAGCGATCGATATGAATTGCCTAGTATTTATTTTGAAAGCATAGGGCTTTCTCCATGCCAAAAAGCCTAAAAGCAAAAAACCTGCAAGAAGCATTCGGGCAGCAGTTAAAAAAAGCGGCGGAGATACTTCAAGGGCCATTTTCCCAAGTGGAAAGACGCTGGACCAAAGAGCAAATAACGAGACCAGGATCGTAATACTCATGGGATCTCGGAGCATATCCAGGAATAGAAATTTAATCAAGATACCATTAAAATATCTACGATGAATGAAATATTTTTCTTAACGCAAATTCTTTTAAATTTAGGATTTACCATCTTAGCTGCAAGAACCTCACAACAGGCATTAACGGCTTTGATTGCCCTCAATGCGGTCCTTGCAAACTTTTTTGTTGTGAAACAAATGGAGCTATTCGGGCTCACAGTTACCTGCAGCGATGTGTTTGCAGTAGGCTGCATCTTGGGGCTGAATCTCATGCAAGAATATTTTGGGAAAGAGGCTGCCAAAAAAACGACCCGCATCTCTTTTCTTGCGATGATATTTTTTATTTTAATTTCCCAAATCCACCTCTGGTATGTTCCTGCAGCTGTAGACACATCTCATGCCGCGTTCTACCAGATCTTAAAGTTCACCCCGCGCATTGTTATTGCCTCAGTTGCCGTCTTTTATATCGTCCAGAAGTTTGATATATTTTTCTTTGGCATTTTAAAAAAATTAAGGCTTGGGATTCGCATCGGAATTTCTCTTTTTGTATCGCAGCTTATAGACACCATCCTTTTTAGCTTTGCAGGTCTTTACGGCATTGCCCATTCGATTTTGGATGTGATCATCATGAGCTTTACCATCAAATGCCTGATTATCTTAACGAGCGTCCCTTTCTTTTTGCGGGAGCAAAGGGAGAAGGCGTCATGAGTTTTTCTTTTGAAATTCTCCATAAATCCTCAAAATCCAGAGCCCGTATTGGGAGGATCCGCACGCCGCACGGCATCATCGACACGCCCAATTTTGTAGCTGTCGGAACAAACGGAACTCTCAAAGCCCTTGATAACCGGATGGCAGATTCCATTGGGCTCCAGCTTATGTTTTGCAATACCTATCATCTCCTATTACAGCCGGGCCCACAAATTGTAAAAGAGGCCGGCGGACTGCATCAATTCATCAACCGCCAAATGCCCATCATCACCGATTCAGGGGGATTTCAGGTCTTTTCCCTTTCTTATGGATCTGTTCATGAGGAGCTAAAGAGCCAAGGAAAGAAAAAAAGAGATGGCCACGTTGTGAAAATCGATGAAGAGGGGGTTTTATTCAGGTCTTATCGAGATGGGGCATTGGTCCATTTAACACCGGAGAGCGCAATTCAAGCGCAAAAAGCATTAGGCGCCGATATCATTATTCCTTTAGATGAACTTCCCCCCTATCATACCTCTGAAAAAAAACTCAAAGAGTCTCTAGATAGAACGCATCGATGGGAAAAGCGTTCATTGGATGAACATTTAAAACATCCAAACAATCAAGCAATTTATGCAGTCATTCACGGAGGACTCGATCCCGTTTTAAGGCGGCAAAGCTGTGAGACTCTTTGCAATTTGCCTTTTGATGGGTTTGCCATTGGGGGCTCACTCGGAAAAACCAAACCGCAAATGTTTGAAATGCTAAAATCTGTTCTTCCACATATTCCTGAAGAAAAACCCAATCATCTTTTGGGAATTGGCGATCTTGAATCATTGGAAATGTGCACACCTTTGGGCATTGATACGTTTGATAGCTCCTATCCTACAAGAGCTGCCCGCCATGGCCTTCTCTTAACTAAAAAAGGCGGGGTTAAGGCCGAACATGCATCCCATGCAAAATCTTTCGAGCCAATTGAAGAGGGCTGCACCTGTTGGACTTGCACCCATTTTTCCAAAGCCTATTTGCACCATTTATTCAAAGCAAAAGAAGTCTCTGCCCATACGCTTGCAACGGTTCATAATCTCCATTTCATGGTGGAAAAGATGAAACAGTTTCGAGATGACATCGCTTGCGATCGAATCTAATTCTCTGTATACTCTTTTTGCATGAAACGAATTGCTGTCACCGGAGCTGGTGGGCAAATTGCCTATCAATTGGTTTTTCGCATCGCACATGGTGATCTTTTAGGTCCCAATGTCCCTGTAGCTTTACATCTTCTGGATCTTCCCGATGTGGAAAAAAGTTTAGAAGGACTCAAGATGGAGCTGCAAGACTGCGCCTTTCCCTTGCTGAAAGAAATCAAGATCGGAAGCGATCCTGAAAAGATGTTTGAAGGAGTTGATTTTGCCCTTTTAGTTGGTGCAAAACCGCGCGGGCCCGGCATGGAGAGAAAAGATCTCTTAACGGACAATGGCAAAATCTTTGTAGCGCAAGGAAAAGCCTTAAATAAAAGCGCATCAAAAGATGTCAGAGTTTTAGTTGTCGGTAATCCTTGCAATACAAATTGCCTCATCGCCATGCATCATGCGCCCAATATCGATCGGCGCCAATTTTTTGCCATGACCCGCCT
>CAZXLK010000117.1:0-3377 GCA_964641775.1 uncultured bacterium
AAATCTCTACATCTTAATACGATTGTGAGAAGGGATGATTTCCGGATGTATGACAATCCAGGTGATTTTCAACTGATGCTCCGTAAAGCTGCTTTACATATCGGAGGATTTGATGAAGAAATGGTTCAGGGATGGCATGTGGATTCGAACTTATGTAAAAGAATGTTTTTGTTTTATGACAAAAAAATCCACTCACTAGAAGATCGTCTAGCAGGGTACCATTGCAATCATACAAGGAAATCTTCCCTCGTACATTCTAAAAACCATTTAGAAAACAGTTGGTGCAGGTTTGTCCAAAAGGTAGAGACTCCTTTCACAAATCAATCTATAAACTGGGGTCTCGAAAGGGAGGAAATCGAAGAAATACGACTAAGTACAAAGCATCTAGATGTTTTTGAAAATGTCTCTGCAAAGATTGAACAAAACAGCTATGAAATACGCGTTAATCACTCTTCATACAATACAATGACCTATCCCCTGGGCCGTGTGATTCCCCATCTGATGGATCATTTTTGCCATTTACCCAGTGAAAGCAATATTGCCTACATCGGACACAATAGCAGATTGGTAACACTTTTAGAGCACTATTTTTCTCTGAGAAACTTGAAAGGGAAGGTGTTGAGAGACTTAGACTTAAAGGAAATCTATTCAAAATCGTCTTTAATCATTTTTGATTTTGGATTTGAACAAGAACCAGAAAATGCTAGGAAAGAATTAAAACCTATAATGGAAGCATTTTTAAAATGTGTAAAACTTGAAAAGGAAAACAGAAAAAATTTGAAATTTATTGGAATCAATATGATGCATACCGATTTTCGCTCTCTTTTTCATCGGCATCTTTCTTTGTTAACGAAGAGCTATGTCGCTGGAATCATTTACGGTTATATCGAACCGAAAAAAAGGCGGGCAAAGTGGAAAACGAAAGGATTAAAAAGAAGGGTGCTATTTATTTTGCACTATTTGCTCGTCCGCTATGGTTCGAAAAAGGTGAAAGATTTTGTTTATCAAACTAAATTTGCAAAAAAATTTGCTAAGTTTTAGAGTCTGTTTCTGAATTAGGGCGTGTCGTTAATTCAGCCATACAATAAGTATTCAATCTTTTAATTGACGACGTTCCTAGAGGTTTAGTATATTGTACGTAGACAATACATTATTGATATAAATCCACTTATCTCTATTTTTTGAATAACAGTCATTGATGTAATAAAAATCTGCCCCATATTCATACAAACGCCAACGTATCGACTTACACAGTTTGAAATCGATTAAAAACATTGCCGTGTCTATCTGACAGGGTTGAATATTATTTCCATTTATTCTCTTGTCCTGATCAAAAGTGTATATCTTGCCGCGGTCTACGATATCGAGGAGTTTATATAGATCTTTGTGGATTAAATTATCGTCATCTAAAAAATAAAGATAGGTGTTTTCATTCTGAACATGATCGAGTGCAAAATTGCGTTGAGGATTTCCGCTAATGCCTGCACTCGTATGAATATATTCCTTAATTTTCGGATTCCCTTCATTTATAAAGACATGGGGGTTTTCAGATATCTTATTACCATCATAAACAATAATCCACTCGTCGACGTAATCAAAATCAATAGAATCTCTGATCCTCAGTAAGTTTGAAGGCCGGGTAGAGGGGGTAATAATTGTCATTTTCTGTTTGTTTTTGAAGATTGGATTACTTCCGGCTTTCACTAACACAAGAAGTTTGTCATTATCCCATCCAGTTGAACATCTGTTTTTATGGTCCATGGACACAAAATAATAGTCTTGAAACTGATCTAAAATAGGTCTTAATCTATCAGTGTAATCTTGTTCATTGTAACGTTTGAAAATATCTTCAATAATCAGCATTCCTCCGGGCTTTAAAGAGGGATATACGCTTTCAATGACCCTCAATTGATCTTCAAACTGATGAGTGGTATCCTCAAGAATGAGGTCATATTGCATTCCCGTTGACACAAAAGCGTTTACAATGCTCGATTGATTGTGAACATCAAGCTGAACTAGACGAATTCGATCATTATTGTACGTTCTTTTGAAGGAATTGATTAAATCCGTATCGTATTCAAATCCAACTATAGTTGCATTTCTGAAGTAGTCTTTCCACATCAACAGGGATGACCCATAAAGTATTCCCAATTCGCCTATAACAAGATTTTCGCCTCGTCTGCCTTTAAAAACTGAATCATAAAACAAGGTGTATGGATGACAGTGCCTGTAAGAGGTGACATTCCTTCGCTGCGATGATTTATCTGTATCGTAACGTGCGCCTAGCCAGCACAATTCGCTGCTCGATTCTTTGTAATCAATCTGAAAAGATAAAGGTTTTGCTTTCTCGCAATAAGTGCTAGTTCTTGCAGATTGTATCTGTTCAGAAGCATTCAGTTGTGGAAGTACAGTTAAAAAGATTATTGCTAAAATTGAAAGAGCTTTTTTTTGCTTAGAAAAAAAAGACAGCATATTGAACTCCATGGTTGAAAATGACTATGAACCTATCCCAGAAAAAGATGTCATTGTTTTGCTCCAATTCAATTTATTATATTGATGTGAATTAATAATGCGAGAATTTGATGAAAATCGATGAGGCTGAAATTTTTGTAGAAAGACTTCCTGGCAATGGGAATTTGAATTTTGTTCTGATTCATAATGCAGGGGAGATCATCGTTTTTTTACTCACCAACTTGTAGCGATTTCGATTAATTCAGAGACAGACTCAAACTAGAGTTTCTTCAATTCTTCCGTAGATATCATCGAAGCGCACAATATCATCCTCTCCAACATATTCGCCGACTTGTACTTCAATGAGTTCCAAGGGGACTTTGCCTGGATTTTCTAGCCGGTGTGTAGTGGATTTGGAAATAAAAAGGCTTTCATTTTCATGTAAAAGAGTCTCTTTTTCATCGAGGGTGACTTTTGCTGTTCCGCGGATCACAACCCAATGTTCGCTCCGATGATAATGGAGCTGAAGGCTTAATTTCTGAAGAGGTTGAACAAGGATATGTTTGATTTTATATCTTTCTCCCTCTTCAAGAATCGTATAGGAGCCCCAGGGGCGATGAATCGTGCGGTGCTCGCTCACCTCTTTTTGATGTGTCTTTTTTATCTTTTCCAAAAGAAGTTTGACTTTCTGCGATTCTCCCCTTTTGGCCACTAGAAGTGCATCTTCGGTATCGATAATGAGGAGCTCTTCGACGTTAATTGCAGCAATAAGTCGTTTGCCCCCCATAATGAGGCAATTTTTTGAATCCAAACTATGGATATCGCCGATTTTTACATTTTGATTCTCGTCTTTTTCTAATGTTTCAAAGACGCTGTCCCATGACCCGATATCAGACCAGCTCACATCCATAGCCAACACTACGGTT
>CAZXLK010000118.1:0-3345 GCA_964641775.1 uncultured bacterium
CATAAGAAAAATCTTTATATCAAACCATTTTTTAATTGTCCAAATCTTTAACGAAATGTGATAGGATTTTGCCATGAAAGAAAGAAAATACTATGGGATTCATGCCTGCCTTGCTCTCTATGAAAATAGGCCTCAAGACATCATTCGGGTCTATCTAGACAAAACGAATCTAAAAACCTTTGCCCCCGTTTTAAAATGGTGTGCCAAAGAGAAAAAAGCCTATCACATCGTAGAGACTAATGAGCTGGAAAAGGTCAGCGGCTCAGGTCATCACGAAGGGGTTTGTCTATTGGCCAAAGAAAAGCCATTAGGAGATGAGTCCAGCTTGCAAAATTTGCCTGAAAAAACCTGCCTTCTTTACCTGGATGGCGTAGAAAATCCCCATAACCTCGGATCAATCATCCGCACCGCTGCCCATTTTGGCATTCCCTATATCTTGGGACAGTCTCTTGCTCTTCCCGCATCAGCCTGCAGGATTGCAAAAGGGGGGGCCGAATTAGTAGGTCTCATCTCTTTAAAGAGGCCGGAGATCGCTTTAAAAAAACTGCAAAAAGAGGGGTTCCAAATCATCGCCACCTCTCCTCATCAAGGAAAATCTTTGTTTTCTTTCCCCTTTGCCCCAAGAACCATCTTTGCAATTGGCTCAGAATCCAAAGGGTTAACTAGCCCTTTTTTAAAAAATGCAATCAATGTTCGCATTCCCGGAACAGGGGCAATAGAAAGCCTAAATGTCTCCGTAGCAACTGCTTTATGCATGGGCGCCTATCGAGGTAGATATGCCTAATGGCTACTTTGCGCCCGAAGGATTTGAACTGGAAGGTGATCAATTAGGACGGCTTTATATAGCAGAAAAGCAAAAACTCCCTTTTGCACAAAATATCTGGACAGACATCCAAGAGATCCCATTTCAATCGATTTCAGATGCCGCAAAAAAATTGCGCCATTTAGCCCCTCTTTGGGCCTATTACCCCTTTCATTTTGCAAGACGGGGCCAGCTCATCCAAGATCAACTTCCCTTTTTCCAACCAAAACCGATTCCTTTTCTAGCCCCTCTTCCAAAAACTCCATTAGGTTCTTGGACGCTTAAAAGTGAAAATACAATCCTTTGTTCAACCAATTGCTCCAGCCCTTTTGCTCACGGCGAGATCCATTTTATCGAGACAAAAGAGCCCCCATCGAGGGCCTATTTAAAACTTTGGGAATTGTTCACAAGAACAAGAAATCTTCCTAAAAAAGGAGAGCTTGTTCTTGATCTTGGAGCAAGCCCCGGAGGGTGGACCTGGGTACTCAATCAAATTGGAGCCAAAGTGATTGCGGTAGATCGGGCGGCAATGGAAGTTCCATGCGAAAAATTTCTTCAAAAAGATGCCTTTTCCATCCATCCCGATCATTTTCCAAATATCCAATGGGTTTTTAGCGACCTCATTTGTTATCCAAAAAAACTCTTAGCTTGGATCCAACCTTGGCTCCAAACAAATGTGCAAATGATTTGTACGATTAAATTTCAGGGAAAAGAAGACTATCCAATTCTAGAAGAGTTTGAAAAAATCGGCAAATTGATCCGTCTTTTTCATAATAAACATGAAATTACCTGGGTTCGAGAAGATAAATAAGAGCATGTCCTAACCGCATCCTCGGAGGGATATAATGCAGTGGGAGAAGCGGCATTCTTTGTTCAGCATTTGGCATTCTTCGAAGTATACAAACCATCCCACCAAAAAGACCAAGCGCTAGTATTGCCACTGCAATTACTGTTGGAATGTCATCCTGGTCCCATTGTACAGGTATTAAGTTTGAAAAACCATGAATGGTCATGTCAACAGATTAGGCTATGATGGTCTTTTTGTAAATTTTTCTTGCAACGTCTCAAAATAATAGTAGAGAACGGGGGTTAAAAGAAGCGTTAAGAGCTGCGAGATCAAAAGACCTGCTACGATGCAGACGCCAAGAGAGATCCTATTTTTTGCCATAGCGCCTCCGATCCCTAATGCAATGGGGAGCGCTCCAAAGATAGTTGAGACAGTGGTCATAAGAATCGGCCGAAACCTGATAAGGCATGCCTCAACAATTGCATCATAGCCGCTTTTGCCCTCTTTTTTTACCGCCTCATTGGCAAAATCGATCATCATAATACCGTTTTTCAAGACAATACCAATCAATAATATGAGACCAATGAATGAATAGATCGAAAGGCTCATTTGCAATAGGAAAAGTGCTGCAAGTCCTCCAAAAAGAGCAGGGGGCAAGGCGCTCATCACTGTGATGGGATGGATGAAGCTTTCATATAAAATTCCAAGGATGATGTAGATCACAAAAAGAGAGAGAAGGATCAAATAATTTAAACTTTGAAACGATTCAGAATAAATGGCAGCGGTCCCAATGACTTCGGCCCCAATTTGAGGAGGGAGATCTTTTTTCGTGATTTGTTTGAGCTCTTTTAAAACAGTTCCCAGTGCAACATTTTGTCCCGGATTGAATGAGATATCCACTGTTGAAAGTCCGTTCATGTGATTGACGGTTAATGGTCCTGCTTTTTCCTCTGCTTTTACAATTTCAGATAGGGGAACAAGGGCATTGCTGCTCGAGCGAATATAAAGTTTGGAAAGAACCGTTGGATCTTTATAAAATTTTGGCAGCGTTTCGACAATCACATCATATTGATTGATCTCTCCATTGATGAGAGATATTTTGTTATCTGAATAGGCCCATCCCAAATACTTTTCCATGCTTTCTGCAGTCACGTTGTAATTGGAGGCCTTTTCTCGCAAAATATGAAACTTCCACTGCGGCTGGTTATTTAAAAGATCGCTCGATACTTGGCTAAAATTGGGATCGAGTCTCATCGTAGTAACAAGCTTTCTTGAATAGTCATAAAGCGTTTTCGGATCGACACTAGTGAGTGAATATTGATACAAAGCTTGCGATGTTGTTCCAACGGTTAAATTGATCCGCGGCAAAGGGGATAGATAGACATTCACGCCCGAAAACCGGCCGTATTTTTTGGCCAGAACCCGGATCACCTCATCCATGGGCTTTCTGTTATGATAAGGCTTCAAACGGAAAAATAAAATACCTTGGATGGAATTGCTATACGAGCTGATACAAAAGACCTATTCCACATTTGGATCATTGACACCGATTTTTGTTAGATCTTCATGATATCTTTCCATTAAAAAGGGTGAGGCTCCATCTCTTCCTTGAGTAAATCCTTGAATAAATCCGGTGTCATCGGGCGGCAAAAGATCTTGGGGGATTGCCCGATAAAGAGCATACGAGAGTAAAATGCAAAAAATCCCAATGACAAGCATGATGGGGCGATGGTTCAAAGACCAATGAAGGCAAGGC
>CAZXLK010000119.1:0-3274 GCA_964641775.1 uncultured bacterium
CTGGCTAGCGAGCACCCTCTGCGTTTCTTTGCGCCTTTGCGCCTTTGCGTTGAAATCTTCCCAATTTCTTTCCCCCTTCGAGCCTTTGCGTTGAAATCTTCCCAATTTCTTTCCCCCTTTCCTTTTTTTGTTTGGTAAGGAATAATGTAAAGCAGGGTGCGGCGATGTTGAAGTCATTTTTGGAAAAGATTTCTGATGAATTAAAGTTGGGCCCAACTGTAAAAGAAGATAAAACGTTTTCCGTGGCGTTTAGTAAAGAAACAGTTGTAAAGTTTTCCGATTTGTATCCCGGTGTTGAAATGAAGTCTGTAATTGGAGCTTGTCCAAAGGGGAAACGGGAAGACTTGTTCATCTATTTGATGCGGGCCAATTTGCTTGGCCAAGGAACCGGCGGCTGTAGGATTGGTTTGGATGAAAGCGAGAATCACTTGACACTCTCCCTTGGCTTGCCCTATGAAATGAAATATGATGCATTCAAAATTGCAATCGAAAATTTTATCAATCACCTTGTCTATTGGCGAGATTGCATTGCGAAGTTTGAAAGAAATGAAAACGTAAGTTAAGTCATGCCAGCTCATTTAGTCGCAGAAGAAGGACCTCTCCGAGGACTGATTTTAAATCTTGAAGAAGGAGATTTCTGGACTCTTGGCAGAGATCCCGTTCACTCGACATTTGTTTTAGAAGATGAATCCATTGCAAAAAGAGCGGCGGAAATAAACCGAGGTCCTGACGGCATCTCGATTGAAAACCTAAGTAGGACAAAACCGATCTTTGTCAATGATGATCCAATTTCAGAAAAAAGAGTTCTGAATGAGGGCGATAAAGTCCAAATTGGACATACCGTTTTCCGCTTCTCTGTTGAAGAAATCCCCGAGGATTTGCAAAAACCCAAAGAGGGCTACGACGAAATCTTTAGCGCTTTGAATGAAGTGGAAAAACCGGCTCCCAAGAAAAAAGCAAAACCGGAGGCGGAAAACCCCTACGATACCATTTTTGACGATTCCTCAGCTGAAGCACCGGAAGAACTTCCTTTCAATATCATGTCCTCCACCCCTTATTTATTGAAAGTGATCTCAGGGCCCAATGCCGGAGCTGAGATCGGCATTGAAAAAGGGAGAACCTACACGCTCGGAAAAAACCCCGACGTTTGCGATATCGTCTTCCAAGACATGAGCGTTTCTCGAAACCACGCCCGTTTGACAGTAAGTCCCGATGGCGCCATGGAGATCGAAGATCTCGCATCGAAAAATGGAACCGTTGTCAATGGAGTCCCCGTCACGGAAAAAAGACCCATTACACCGCAAGATATGATAGCGCTCGGTACCACTGTCTTTTTGATCATTGATCGGGAAGCTCCTCAAGAAACCATTTATGCACCGGCACTCTCCGTTTTTGAAATGCCAAGAGGCGAAGAGGCAGCTCAGGCTGAGAAAAAAGACTGGAAAAAAGTTCCGATACCGGGCAGATATTTGGCGGCGTGTAGCGCTTTTGTTGCGGTATTTTTCATCTTGTTTGTGAGCTTTTTTTCCCTTTTTAAAACGGAGCCCGTGGAAGAAGTTGCCAAAAAAGAGCCGGCCTCCAAAATCGAAAAAGCTTTGGCCAAATTTGAAGGAGTGCAGTTTTCTTTCAATCCGGCAAGTGGAAAGCTTTTTCTAGTCGGCCATGTCACGTCAGCAGTCGATGCAGAGGAAATGCGATTTCGGATTGGGGAAATTCCTTTTGTTCTAATTGTCGAAGACAATGTTGTGATTGATGAAATTGTTGATAAAACAATGAACGATGTTTTAAGCATGAATCCCGATTTTAAAGGCGTTTCCATTCAATCACCGTCACCCGGGAAGTTTGTAGCTAAGGGATATGTCGAAACAAATGCCATTGCGGTGGAGCTTTCTGATACTCTTACTGTAAACTTTCCCTATTTAGATAAGTTAGACAATGAAGTTGTGGTGGGAGAAGTTCTTGTCGTACAGATTGACAATATTCTTAAAAAAGATGGTTTTGGAACACTTACCTTTCAATATTTGAATGGGGAAATTGTATTATCCGGTAATTACAGCCAAAAAAATACCAGCAAAATGAAAAGCATGATTAAAGAGCTCGATGCACTCAAAGGGATTCATGGGGTAAAAAATTACGCCATTGCAACATCGCCAAATGCTGCAGCAATTGATATCTCAAGCCAGTTTAAAATCACAGGAATTGCTGATCATGAAGGGAAAGGTTTTAGCGCCGTCATCAATGGGAAAATTTATGAACTGCATGATTCTGTAAGCGGCCTGACGATTACCGAAATCGATCCAACAATGATTCTACTTGAAAAAGATGGAATAAAGTATAAAATCAACTACAGCAGATGAAAAGGAGAAAGGATTATGTACGGCCTTAAAGATGAGCAAAGGGAAAAATTTGCTTTTGAATTAGAAAAACGAATTAAAAATGAACCGAATCATTTAAAAGAGCTTTTAGATAAGGCAGAAAAGCGAATGGCAGAAATTAAACAACATCTGAGAGAAGGAGCGAATGAAAAGGATTTTGATCGTTTAGGAGTACTTCTTCACGGATATGCATCTTTACAAAAAGTATTGAAAAAAGCATCAAAATAGGAGCAATAACAAATGGAACTTCCTGGACTTTCTCTTTCTTTTACGTCTCTCATTCAAAATTATAAAAAATTGCAGTCAGGGCTGATGATTCAAGTCAAAAAGCTTGCAAGCAGCATTAGCTCGGCAACACCCGGCTCATTCATTTTGCTGCAATTTCAGATGGCTCAGGTGACTCAGATTGGCGAATCGATCTCCAACGTGATCTCTCAGGTCAATCAGGTCATTAACAAAGCTGTGCAAAATCAACAAACTAGATAAGGATAAACAATGGCAAATTCATGGAAACAATACCAAGAGGATTGGATCCTTTTTACGGAAGCAGGTTTTATCGCCGTCAATCAAGCCGATGAAGATTCTGCACTCAAACTCTTTAAGGCAGGCGAGATGCTAAGTCCGGAAAATAGCCTTCCAAAAGTTGGGATGGGTTATCTCCATCTGCATAAGTTGGAGCTCAAACAGGCTGTAAAGAGTTTTGAAGATATCATCAGAAAAGAGCCGCAAAATGAGATGGCAAAAGCCTTTTTAGGCCTTTGCATGGGGCTTATGCCAAATATGGTGGAAAAAGGGGAAAAACTTTTGGAGCAAACGTCAAAATCCAAAGATCCTTTGATCAGCCAGCTCTCTTCTACCACGATCAATTTCGTAGATAAATTTGTGAATAAAACCCCAGG
>CAZXLK010000120.1:0-3257 GCA_964641775.1 uncultured bacterium
TTTAAAAGGGTTTTAATATGGAAAAGAAAAATCCCTGAATTCCATAAATACTGACCGCTCTCTAGATATTCTTGGGCTTTTTTGAGAAGAGGTTTTTCTATGAAATTTTCCACATCGAGGCAAAAGCCATCCGATGGTTTAAATTTGATATAGCCATAACCTGTTTCAGGCTTTTGCGGCCATACTCCAAAAGTAATATGGAACCCTTTTTTTGCGATAGGCTCCGCAAGTCTGACCTTCTCTAAGAAAAGATCCTCTGGGGAGATAAAATGATCAGAGGCTGTGACCAAAATGCAATCATTTTCATCTAATTGTCCGCGCTCGCTAAGGAATTTCACTGCAAGGGCGACTGCAGGCGCTGTGTTCTTTCCTTCGGGTTCTAAGAGAATCTGCCTTTGCAAGGTCGGCTCTATTTCTCCCGCTTGATGTTTCACAATATGGAGATATTTTTGATTTGTGATGATGAGTAGATCTTCGGGAGTATAAGCTTTTAAAAATCTTAAGAGCGTTTTTTGTAGTAGCGTCTTCGAATCTCCCATAGGCAGAAACTGCTTTGGATAGGAATCTCTTGAAATAGGCCACAACCGGCTTCCAGTGCCGCCTGCAAGAATAATAATCTTCATACGTTTCCTTTTTCCTTAAATTTAAGAGACCACAGGCTTTTCTTCCATTTTTTTCACTGGAATAAGTACTAGAAACAGGACAAACCAAGTCAAATGATGATTGAGATTGTGATTTGAAAGCGCAAACCAGAGCACATGAATGATCCCCAGCGTCTTCAGTGTGGAAAATATGGATTCATCAGGGCTTTTATAAAAGCGTAAAGGCCCATTTAAAATCCGAAAAAAAGCCGTTGCGAGAAGAATGATCATGCCTAAGAGACCAAGTTCAAAAATGAACTGTAGGTAGACATTATGGAGATTAGTGATGGAAGCAAATCCTTTGCCAAATAATAACTGACTTGGGAAATCCTCGAATGAACCTGCCCAATGAGTTAATCTTTCTCCCATACTTCCATTTTGGAAATTTGTTATATTAAATGCTAATAGAAGAAATTCAAATAAATCAAAGTTAAAACTTTTCATAAAAATGAAAATAAAAAGAATGCAAAATAGAAAGGAAAAAAGAGGAAGAAGAACGCGTTTTTCTTTCCTGCAAATGTAGAGGAAACAAATGAAATAAGATAAATAAGCTGAGCGAGTGGTAGTCAGGAGCAAGGCGATAAGTGTAAGAGAAAAAAACAGCAGGAGCGATTTTTTTGTCAGGTGGATTTTATCACAAGGCTTCAGAAGAAGGAGCGTAAGAATAGAAAGAACAAAACTGGCAACTGTTCCATATTCGTTGGGGTAAGACCCTGGCGAGAAACGAAGCAGCGTGTAAGCAAATTGCCCTAGCACTGAAAAACGCTCTATGAGTGAGAAAGAAATAAAATCGAGGTAGTAGCCAATATAGAAAAAATAGCCGATGAGGAGAGTAATAAAAAAAGATTTTAAATACAAAGTAATCAAATCATATTTTTCTTGGACTGTATTTACAATCGAAGAGGCTCCAATCACAAATAGAAAATGAAAAAATAGAAGAAAGAAACGAAATAGTGGGAAGGGTTCAGCAGAAGATTTGTCGATTTCAACCATTAGAGCCGAAGAAAAGCAATAAATAAGAAGTGGAAGAAAATAGATCAATAATTTTAATTGTCTTTCTCGAAAATAATTAAAGAAAAACGGAAAACCTAAAAGAAGGAAATAATAAAATCTAAAAGCTGAGGGAAGAAAGTGGGGTGTGAGTAAATTTCCAATTGGGCCGAGTGCAACAAAGGCCAGCATGAGAGTTTTTTTTATTTTCATCCTTTGTACACGACAAAATTTTACAGGATAAGGCAGATCGCAAGCGGCATGATATACAGGATATTAAAAACGATCATTTATATCTTGCCGCCGCACTGCGGCGATCTTATTATCCTGTCGAAATTTTTTCACCTCTAGGATTTGTTTCGGTATATATTCCAAAATCAGCGATAATTTTTAAAATGAAAACGGCGCTTGTTCATGATTGGCTAGTAGGTATTGGTGGAGCTGAAAAGGTACTCCAGTCTATTGCAGAGCTCTATCCCTCCCCTATTTACACACTTGTAAAAAATGAAAAAGAACTAAAAAAAAGCTATTTTGGAGATCAAAATTTAAATAGCTCTTTCCTGCAGAAATTACCTTTGGCAACTAAGTATTTTAGAAATTTCCTTCCCTTATTCCCTCTGGCAATTGAACAGTTTGATTTAAAGAATTATGACCTTGTCCTCTCTTCTTCGCATGCGGTCGCCAAAGGGGTGATGACCTATCCCCATCAACTCCATATCTGTTACTGTCATACGCCGATGCGCTATGCGTGGGACCTTTACCATGAATATTTAAGAGAAGTCAAAGGGTTGAAAAAGCTTGCTGCGAAATGGAGTCTCCATTATTTGCGCAATTGGGACATCGCAAGCTCTGCGCGTGTCGATCATTTTATTGTAAATTCCAATTACATTAAGAAGAGAGTGAAAAAATTGTATAATCGAGAAGCAGAATTGATTTATCCCCCCGTTTTTACGCATCTGTTCAGTATCAATTCTAAGCGTGAAGATTATTACGTCACTGTTTCTAGATTAGTTCCTTACAAAAGAGTGGATCTCATCGTGGAGGCATTTTCAAAATTAGGCAAAACTTTGCTGGTAATTGGAGATGGTCCTGATTTTAATAAGATTAAAGCTAAAGCATCTAAAAATATTCAGCTATTGGGACATCTCCCTGATGCTGCTGTAGCGGAATATGTGTCAAAGGCCAAGGCCTTTGTTTTTGCTGCAGAAGAGGATTTTGGCATCGCACTTGTTGAAGCTCAGGCCGCAGGGATTCCTGTCATCGCCTTTGGAAGAGGAGGCGCCTTAGAAACAGTGATTCATCAAAAAACAGGTCTTTTTTTTGGGGAGCAGACTGTAGCGGCAATCATCGAAGCTGTCTCTTCTTTTGAACGCATGCAAGGGCAATTCGATCCCTATGCTATTAAACAGCATGCAGAGTTATTTAATGCACAGAGATTTAAGCAGCAGTTTAAAGCTTTTGTTGATGCAAAAGTTCAGATGAGTTCTCTCGATCGTCTTTTATTCAAATAAAAGAGGATCACACCAAACCCTATCAAGTTAAGAGAGGCCATTGCACCTAAAATTAGCAATATTTTATTGGTTTTTTTGCTGAGCATCATGAGTCTTTCACGCACCATCTTTTCAA
>CAZXLK010000121.1:0-3235 GCA_964641775.1 uncultured bacterium
ATGATTAAATCAAAATCCTCAAGTCAATCCTGTGCCTGTGCCCGTGCCTGTGCCTCTGACCGACTTAAAATTGAGACAAAAAACTTAGATCGTTTTCGGTAAACAATCGGATGTCGGGGATGTTGTAGTGGAGCATGGCGGGGCGCTCGATGCCCATGCCCCAGGCAAAGCCTGAATAGATTTCAGGATCGATGTTCCCTTTTTTAAGGACGTTGGGATGGATCATCCCGGCGCCAAGAATTTCTAGCCAGCCGGTTTGCTTGCAAATCTTGCAGCCCGATCCTTTGCAGGAAGTACAGGTTACGTCAACTTCCATGCCAGGCTCGACGAAGGGAAAATAGCTTGCGCGAAAACGGGTTTTGACGGCAGGGCCGAAAAGTTTTAGGACGAATTCATCAAGGGTGGAAAGAAGATCTGCAAAAGTTACATTGGTATCGATATAAAAAGTTTCGAGCTGATGGAAAAATACATGGGAACGGGCTGAAATATCTTCATTGCGAAAGGCTCTTCCCGGAGCTGCAATCCGAAGAGGAGGGCTGAATTTTTCCATCGAATGGACCTGAACATTGCTCGTATGGGTCCGAAGAAGAAGGCCGCTTCCTAAATAAAAAGTATCCTGCATATCTCTTGCGGGATGATCGGGGGCAAAATTCAATCCTTCAAAATTGTAATAATCAGTATCGACATCGGGACCATATTGGATCGAAAATCCCATTCCAATCAGGATATCGATAATATGATGCATCATTTGCGTGAGAGGATGGGCCCGGCCTAAAAAGGGACGGCGGCCCGGAAGGGTGGGATCAAGCTCCTCTTTTTCAAAAGAGGCCTGCATCTCCTCTTCTTTTAAACGGGCGAGGCTGGCTTCGCAATGGCTGACAAATTCCCCTTTAAGGTCATTGATCAGCTTGCCCATGTGGGGCTTTTCTTCGGCAGGGCAAGACTTAAGTTCTTGCATGAGAGCAGCAATCGGACTTTTTTTCCCCAGATATTTGACTTTAAGATCCTCAAGTTCCTTTGAAGACCTTGCACCTTGTAATTCGCGAATGAAATGCTTGCGAAGCTGGCCAATCTGATCTGGGAGCGAGGACATATTGCCCCTTTTTATTTAACAAGTCCTTGTTTTGCTGTCATTGCGATTGCAGTGAATGCTGCAGGATCGCTGATCGCAAGCTCAGAGAGCCATTTTCGATTGATTTCACAGCCGGAGCGCTTCAGCCCGTTCATAAGCCTGCTGTAAGAAACTCCATTCATTTTTGCTGCAACACCAATGCGCTGAATCCAAAGACTTCGAAAATCTCTTTTACGAAGTTTTCGGTGCTTGTAATTATTGGAAAGGGCCATCATGACAGCATCTTTACCGAGCTTGATATGGTTTTTCCGATCGCCATAAAACCCCTTACAAAGCTTTAGCATTTTTTTATTTCTTCTGCGGGCAGATACCGCGTTTGTAATTCTAACCATCTTCTCTTAGACTCCCATCATGATCTTATACATTTTTACTTGGCCCTCATCAACAAGCAAAGATTTTGCTAAATGCCGTTTTCGATTGGCGCTCTTTTTTGTTAAAATATGGCGGCGCCCAGGTTGGGTCCGCTTTAATTTACCCGTTCCCGTCACTTTAAACCTGGCAAGAACCGCCTTACGGGTTTTCATTTTAGGCATGACTATTCTCCTTCTCTTTTTCTTTCTCTTTAGGCCGCTTGCCGCTAGGCTGTAGTACCGTGGTCATCGTCCGCCCCATCATTTTCGGCATTGCCTCAACAGTGGAAATATCGCTCAGATCCTCACAAAACTGTTGAACCACTTTTCGTCCCAAATCAATGTGGAGCATCTCTCTTCCCCGGAACATAATCGATACGCGCACCTTATTCCCTTTGATGAGAAATTCTCGGGCATGCTTCAATTTCGTCTGCAAATCATGCGTATCGATATTGGGCTTTAGCTTGATCTCCTTAACTCTGATCTGTACTTGGGCCTTTTTACTATCTTTTTCTTTCTTTTGCTGCGTATAACGGAACTTTCCGTAATCAATAATTTTTGCAACAGGCATCGGTTTTGCATTGGGAGCAATCTCTACAAGATCAAGCCCCTTGCTCTCCGCCATCGCAATAGCGTCCCGCAAAACCATCACCCCTAACTGCTCACCAGTTTCAGAAATCACTCTCAGTTTATCGGCTCGAATTTCTCTATTAATTCTCAATGTCATTCACCATAATAAGAGACTCCATTTCTATCAAAAGAGCAACTAATCTTTCAATTGAAGCTGTGACAAAAACCCCATGATCCCCTTTCTTCACGGAAAAAGCAGACCAAGAACGTCCTAATCCATCCTCAACAAAATACTCTTCATCACCCTTATCCCCAGTCGGACACAGGCGATATGCAAACCCTAGAATTGTAAGTGTTTTTTCCACCAATTGCAAGCAAGTTTTTGCTTTTTCTTTGCAAATGTAAAGGACGAACCGGCTCCCCGTACCCGCCAAAAGCCCGGTCTCAGAATCCAAATTGAGGCTTGGGTTCAAATCAATTGTTGCTACTTTTTCCCCTAGCTTTGGCAATAGCTCTACCGGCCCATGAACCTCAATTGCCCCATCGAAAAGATGCTCCCGCAAGATTTGGGCCATCTCTTCCAATTTCTTCAATCCTTTGGGTAGCCAAACCAGTTTTCCATCGATCATTTTCCATAAAGATTGATTCTCATGCCGAATCTTTGGGTAGTTTTTCCACTGTTTTAAAAAATGTTTTAATTCTTCTTTATTGGAAAAGGCTGAGCCCGAAATTCTCACTACGCCCGCCTCTAGCTTTTCCATGGGCCATAAATGAAAGGCCCCCAGCTCGGAGGTTGTCTTCAAATGCGGTCCATCACTTAAATTGTAAAAATTTCCTATTTGGGCAACCTCGACCAGCCCACCCTCTTCAAGACTCTCCGCTCTAAAAATATGCCCCTCTTTCAAAAGGAGCTCTCGCGCACTAAAAGGAACCATTTCCATTACCCGAATCGGCCGATTTTCCCGGATGATTTGCCGCATCTTTTCTTCTAAAATCTCAATAGCCGGAAGCTCGGATCCATATCCAAAATCAAAAGCAAAACCGAACGAGGTCATCTTTGCCCCTAAAAGGGCAACGCCTGGAAAGGTCTCATAAAAGGCTACAGCTGCGATCTCAGCGGCTGTCCTATTCAAATTTTCTTTTTGCATATTTGGGATGTAGCTGACTCGAACAGCTGACCTCT
>CAZXLK010000122.1:0-3055 GCA_964641775.1 uncultured bacterium
GTAATACTTAGAATGGGACTCATAACCCGTCGGTCCCTGGTTCAAATCCAGGTTGCCCCAAAATTGCCTAATAAATTTGAGGAAATATAAGCCTCAATTTTGCGGGCAAAGGAATGCAACTGCTTGCATTCCGTCCGGATTTGAAGTGAAGGCCGATGTTTTTGCGGGGCAAAAACCGGCCGAACCGGCTTGCGGGACAGCTGAGCATCCCCCCTTTAGGGGGATGTAGACCTCGGCTGCCAGAAAGAATCCCAGGTTGCCCCATTCTCATAACCAGCACAATCCACTGTACTTAGGCAAGACTCAGCAGATTCGTGGACTAGGTGGTCATTATAAAGAAAGAACAATCAAAAATGCTTGGCTGAAAAAACTCGAAGATAGAAAAAAGGGACGGCCAAAAAAGAACATTCAAATGAAAGAATAAAATACTGTGTCAAGATAGAATAATTTTTTTCTTCTCTATGTAGAAAAATACAGTCATCCATCTTCCATCCATCCTCTCTCTTGGTGATATTAGTGAGATAGGTGAGATAAACTTGGCTTTGTTTTGGAAAAAAAGAAACTCATATTTTTATGTTTCTATTCTTTTTCGCCTTTCTAACAATGGATGGTGGGTAACATTTCTTAGTGTCAAAAAATTCATTTTTAGCGACTCGTTTGATTTTTTGTTCTATCATCTTTTGCTTTTTCAAAGGAGGTATTGCATGTTTAGCATTTTAGCAGGCATTGTACGCACCGCATCTGCATTTGGCAGTATTACCGATCCATCGGTATTGGCCAATGAAACAATCCAAAAGATTTAACAATCTATTGACAATGAAACACAAGAGCTTGTGATTCGAGATGTCCAATGGAAAGAAGGAGTTTTCGGAGGTAATAACAGTATTTTAATTGTATATGAAATCAAGGAGAAAGTAAATGGCAGCACAAGTAAATAATGATAGACCAGTTGTATAAAACCAGAACATTGAAAGAGTTGAACAGCAACATATTCATGTGTACGACGCACCAGATGTTAATGTCGCTGGAATATGGAAACGATTTGTAGAGGGTTTTAGTTGGGCAGCCGGCGCAGCTACTGGAGCAGCTACAGTAACTTGGGTGGGATACAAAATTTATTCTGTCACAACCAAGGCATACTCTGGCGCACAAGCTGGAGCTCTGGCCGGAGCAGCCCTTGGGCCCCAAGGAGCCGTTATTGGTTCTATTGTTGGTGGCGGCGCAGGTGCAGCAGCTGGAATGTTAGTTTAAAAGAGGAAAACCATGAGAATAGGAAAAAGTATAAATATCAATCATGTTTCCAAAACGGAACAGAATAAAGTAAAATTGCCAGAAAGAGAAGAACGGATCACGGATGTTGCATCAAAAGGATTTCGTAATGGAATAATAAGTGGAGTTCTTAAAGTAGCAGTATTCGATAACTTAAAATCTTCATCTAGACCTAGTGCGACAGCCGCAAAGACAAATCAAGCAGTAGCTCTTACAGTAAAATCACATCGGGGGCCTGCTTGCAGGCATAATGGTACTTCTGAAATTGACAATTGGGATATTATTGAACATTTCGGGGATGGAGATTTTGGAAAAGGTACCCGTGATGTTTGGGAAAAGTATGGACATGACATTTTCAGGGAAATGGGCGAGGGTTTGAATAAGGACATCAATCCAAAGCCATTAGATCCTCTTGGAACTTATCAACATGGTAGGCCATGATGTGGGATTTTATTGAAAGATTTTTCGATTCTGTTCTCTTTAATGCTTTCTTAGGTTCTTTGTTGATCACATATTCTGTCGGTCGATTTAGAAATTCTCCATTCAAATGGGCGGATTTTTTTACCGCCCTTATATTTGTATGGGGAATTAGATCTGCATTGAAAGGTTTATTCTAAAATAGGGCCTCCCCATCGGAGGCCAATTCTCTAGCCTATTTTTATTTAGAAATTTTTTAGATATCTGCTTTTTTGGTTAGCTAGGATGATTCTTTCACTGTCAAGAAATTCATTTTTGATGATGCAAACATCAGTTTTTCAATAGAATCAATGCTTTTACTAAATGGAGAAACACAATGAAATCTGTTTTTTATCAATAGCACTAGCTCTTTCAACAATTTCTCTTGCGGACCAACTTTTTTCAAAAATTGCAAATAATCAGCAGAATGCAACTTTTTACGAACAAAAATACCTAACAGATAGATGTCGCTTGATTCAGCAACAAGCATATGGGTATGGAGTGGGAGCTTTAGGGGGTTTTGGAAGTGGGCAAGTTCACAGGGCAATAATAGGCATCGAGGATTTTTTATTATCTTTTAGGTCTGCCCTCGGCTTGCCTCTGGAGAAAAAATCAAAGACCTAACCTCAAAAGAATTTGAGCGATTTCGTATCACGATCGAGAGGATCGAAGGGTGGAAAGCTGGATGGGAAGAGTTTTATCCAGCTCCATAACCCAATGGCAAACGTTTTTCCAGTCAAATTGTTGTTTTCCGTTTTTTCGGATTCTGCCATAAAATCTATCAAAATCGCAATAGAATGAAATCTCCCAAATCCCACCTTGCCTCATTCTTTATAAAAATAACTTGACTTGATTTTTTGGCTTTGGCCTAATCCTTTGTCATTTTGATCGGTGATATAAAAATGAAAAAAGCTTTATTTTTTATACTCTTCCTTTTGTATGCCTGCTTTGCGCCTCAATATGTAAATGCCTCAGGAAACTTTGCTGGCACTGTCACGGATTCGGTGACGGGGCTACCGATTTCTGGGGCCTTGGTTATCGCATCCAAAGGGAATCAAAGACAACCCTCCACAACAGCGGCAGATGGAACTTATTTTATCGCTAATCTCAACCAAGGCAACTATACAATCACCGCCGACAAGTCTAATTATCAAATACAAGCGGTAGGGGCTAGGCTGACCAATAATACGACGACCGTTGTTGATTTTGCATTAGTGCCAAGCGGTGGGACGATATCTGGAACTGTAACAGATGCAATAACGACACTTCCAATTGCAGGAGCAACCGTAGAGATCTTTCATGGATTCACTTTAATCACGGTTGTGACTAC
>CAZXLK010000123.1:0-2962 GCA_964641775.1 uncultured bacterium
GCACTTCCCATAATCCCTTTCCTAAACTACCAACAAGGGGCATACCCAAAGGCCATCCTTCTTGCACCATTTTGATATCCTCTCCGATCACGCGCCTTTCCCCTTTCTTTAAAGATTTTAACCATTCCCTGACCGGTTCCTTTCCGTTTTCTTGCTTGTAGAAGTCAACAGAGATAATTTTCCGAGGCGCTAAATCAGGCACGATGTCCTTTACCTTCAAATTCTAACTCTGATTTTACCAAATTTGGTACAAAAAGAACAAGGGTCTGAGATTTCAGAACTCTAACTCATTAATATTTCGTGTTCGGAGAATAGGGGCGAGCGAGTCCTGCTCCGCGAGAAAAAGGTTCATTGAAGCCCCCTTGATATGTACCGCATATTGCGGTAATATTACCCAAAAACAAGGTAACATATGCTAGAGGGTCTTTTCGGGAACGAATCCATTGAACGTGTTCTTTTCTACATCCTCCAAAACAAAACATGTTACGCTCTCCAATTGAAAAACCAATTTCAGTCTACTCTTTCACCTATGCAACAAGCGCTTTTACGACTAGAAAGAGGGGGAATCCTCGTTAGTACCCTTGTGGGAAAAACAAGAGTCTTTCAGTTCAATCCCCGATATCCATTCCTCAAAGAACTTTGCTCTTTTCTGCAATGTGTTTATGAGACACTGTCGGAAGAAATCAAGAAAAAATACTATGAAGCGCCTGTGAGGAAACGACCCCGTCGTACAGGGAAACCTCTGCCATGAAGCTGCAACGTGTAAGGAATCCTTACAAGTTCAAACTGAAGGAAAAAGACGATTCAACGAAATCTCAAGAACAAAAATTCACTTCCCATATTTAACATAGATAGGAACAGCTTCCTGAAAATCGGCTCCACCCATCTTCAGAACTAATTCTTCTGTTAACTTTTCTTTGAGTCTTGGATCATCGACCCATTCAGAGATATATTGGATCCTTTCTTTTAAAGGAGGGTGAGTCGCATCCCCGCTATCGTTAACCTGGGAATTCGCGCATTCTTTTCGCAGGGCTTCCATTCCCACTTGAGGAGAGGTAAGATAGACTCCAATGAAATCGCAAACCTTCTCTTGCGCACGATCATGTTTGGAATTCGCAACTGGTTTTTCTTCAATCTGTATGCTCTGAGAATAAAACGCCTTGAAGTGGTGATTGAGCCATGCGTGCCCCAATTCATGACCGATCACCATACGCCATTCATCTACCGACATTGAAGTAAAAATTTCTCTCTCTACGGTGGCTATTTTTGCAAGGGTTTTCTTGTATTCATCGGGTATAGGATAGCGGCTCTTTTCGGCCCATACCTGATCAATTTGATTTCGAGTCTCTTCGGAAAAACATTTAGCGGGAATGAAAAAATGATCATGAAAATTACTCCAACCGGGAGAAGTAGAGAGAACAACAGTACTCTCCGTGAGATCTAGTTTATGACAAAATTCTTTCACAATACTCTCAATCTTCTCATAGGTCTTCAAGTCATCCCCAGATAATGCAATACCCTCCTCATCCAAAGGCCTCATGAAGTACCCATCCCAGAGGGAAACTTTACGAACTTCTACAGGGGAACTCATCATTACCTATTTGTTAATTTTTTTATTTATGGGGACGGTTGGGCGCGTATCGATAGTATATCCGGGTACCCCTGCTTTCGCGCGCGCTTTTAAAGATTACTCGAGTTAAACGATTCTGCCATCTTTAATCTTTCCCAACTGCCTGGATGAGTTAGATCATCGGCTACTAGATTATTCCGATATAAATATTCCAGGACTTCTCTCTTTTCAGGTTCGCCTAACTTCTGATAGGCCAGAAAATACGAATTAGGAAGCTGGAGAAATACCTCCAAAGCTTTGCGATACACTGCTTTATTACAAAAAGCTGTCGCCCCTTCACTAGAGTTTAAAATCTGCATTGCACTTAGATCAGCTCTTGCTTCGCAGTGCCTACTATACATTTGACGCGCTTCAAATAACAAAACATAGGTCAGATAATAGGCCAAAAATGAATGCTTAAAAAAAGCGATTACAGGTAAAGCAATGCAAAGAGATTTCAAAGCCATTTTCTTCAAGACATCCTTGCAAACAAAATGACTGAGTTCGTGAGCAAAAATAAATTCAGCTTCTTTCTTTGTCTGTCATGCAAAATCCTTAATAAAAAACACGACTCAATGAAGAGAGACCGCAGTGCTACTCCCGCTAGGGCAGTAGAAAAAAGAAAGCTCTTTTCCACGCAGCAATTTCTCTTTTAGAGCAAAAACTGCGTAGAGGTTGTGTTTAATCTGGTTTAACTTTTCCGCATCAAGGTGAGGAGTAAATAGCTCTAAAGACTCTGGGGAGAGAGGTACCCTATCCTCAGTCGGGCGAGGTTGTGGCGTAAACAAGCGAAATATTTCTTTGGAAACCAGATACGCCAACTGAGGGATCTCCCAAAAAGGAGAGCTAAGCCGCGTAACCCATGCAATGGAATTCTTGATAGATCTACCAAAGTTGAATAATTCAACTACCTTGGGGTCACCTTCAAGTTGCTGGATGAATTGATGCGCCGGCTGAGTATTAATTGGAGAAAAAACTTGTATCATGCGCGTACATTCATAAAAAAATCAGATTCAATTGGCTTTCCTGCGCTCCCATAAAAAACAGCGACTATTTCCACTTTTTTTGTCTTTGGGGAGTCATTTGCCTACCGTGAGAGATCGGCTGCGCTTTGATCGAAGGATCTGGCTGAAAATTAGGAATTACAACCTTAGGGATTTCGTATTTCAACAAACGCTCAATATCTCTTAAATATTCATGTTCATCGATACTCACTAAAGATACTGCCTCGCCGCTATTGCCGGCGCGGCCAGTTCTACCAATGCGGTGGACGTAGTCTTCCGGTACATTGGGAAGATCGAAGTTCACAACATGGGGCAATTGATCGATATCTATGCCTCTTGCTGCGATATC
>CAZXLK010000124.1:0-2960 GCA_964641775.1 uncultured bacterium
GGAATTTGGCAGATAATTTTTCCTCGAAAAATTGGATGATCGCCGTATCAATCGGAGATGTTGCAAATAGAATTTCCAGATTTTTGTCTTTATACATTTGCAAAAGAGGAGAGTTTCGATCGGTTGCCGAGTAATAGACTTTTTTGTCAGTATGGCGCTCCAAATATTCTCCCATCGTCGTCCAATTGCCATCGCTATTTTTCCAGATGATGAGATCTTTTATCCTTTCATAGAATTTATCATCCTGAAGGGCTCCCAACTTCAAAAACATCTCAATATCGGTAAAAGATTCAATGTATTTTTCTCTTTCCATCTTGAAGGTATTCGAAAGCTTGTCTGCAATTTTTTTGGCAATGTGGGAGCTAAGCTGCTTCACATTGGAATCGATTTGCAAATAGGAGCGGGAGACATTCAAAGGAATGTCGGGGCTGTCGATTGCGCCTCTTAAAACGAGCATGTAATCGGGAAGAATGTCCTTGCAGTTATCAGAGACAAAGACTCTGTTGCAAAAGAGCTTGATCGTGCTCTCCGTCGCATCAAATCTGCGGTGGATTTTAGGAAAGTATAAAATCCCCTTCAAATGGAAGGGATAATCGACATTCAAATGGACCCAGAAAAGGGGATCGGGATCGAGAGGAAAGAGCTGTTTATAGAAATCAATATATTCTTTCTCGGTGCAATCCGCTGGATTTTTCAGCCAAAGAGGAAGCTTATTGCCAAGCGCTTTCCCATCCAATGAAATCGGAAACGGCATAAAAGAAGCGTAGCGATTGAGTAGCCGATCGATTCTTTGCACTTCGAGATATTCGAGGTTTTCATCATCCAGGTATAAAGTGATCTGGGTTCCTCGTGTAGTTCTATTGCCACCCCCAATCGTATAATCGGAAGTGCCGTCGCAGCCCCAAAAAACAGGCTTTGCTTCCGGTAAATAGGACAGCGTTTCAATCTCCACCTTTTTTGCCACCATGTACGAAGAATAAAAGCCTAAGCCAAAATGGCCAATGATCGGATCTTTTTCATCTTTGGACTTATATTTTGCTACAAATTCCTCAGCTCCCGAAAAAGCGATCTGAGCGATATATTTTTCCACTTCTTCTTCGGTCATTCCAATCCCGGTATCGGTGATTTGAATCGTTTTGTTTGTTTTGTCCACTTTGACCTGGATCTCAAGCTCGCCCTCAATTTCAGTTCCGGAGTCTTTTAAAATCCGGATTTTGTTCAAGGCATCCGTTGCATTGGAAACGAGCTCCCGAATAAAAATATCTTTATCGCTGTAAAGCCATTTTTTTATGATGGGAAGGATATTTTCCGAGTGAATAGAAAGCTGATTTTGTCTCATATTATCTCCATTTTTGTAGAAAAGATTACCTTTAAAGAGCTACTTTAGTCAAGAGTTACCCATGAGAATTTTAGCTGCTCAGATCAATCCAACAATCGGCGATTTGGAGGGCAATAGCGCCAAGGTTCTGGCAGCTCTTGAAAGAGCAAGGGCTAAGGGGGCAGATATTGTCCTTTTCCCCGAGCTTACCCTCTCGGGCTATTTTCCTGACGATCTTCTTTTAGACCCTCAGTTCATTGAAGCAATTGAAAATAAACTGCATGAAATCATTCCTGCTACAAAGGGGCTATTTGTCTGCATTGGTCTTCCCAGAAAAAATGAAAAAGGAAGAGAAAAATATCTTTACAATAGCGTCGCCGTTTTGATCGACGGCAAACTGGCAGGCTTTAAAAATAAAACTTGTTTACCCACTTACGACGTCTTTGACGAAAGGCGCTATTTTGAGCCGGGAAACGAGGAGCCGATCTGGGAATATCTTGGCCACAAAATTGCCGTCACCATCTGCGAAGATGTTTGGCAGCACTCCAAAGGTGTGATCGAATATACGAACTATGCAAAAGATCCGGTTTTGGATCTTAAAGAAAAAAAGCCCGATATCCTACTCAATCTTTCCGGCTCGCCCTATTATTTCAACCGCAAAGATGCAAGACTCTCCGTTTTTCAAGCGGTCGCAAAAACGCTCCAGTGCCCTGTGATCTTTTGCAACCAAGTGGGGGCCAATGATCAGTTAATCTTTGATGGCCATAGCCTCTTTCTCAATGAAAAAGGGGAACTGATCCAAATTGCAAAAGGATTTCAAGAAGATGATCTTCTCATCGATTTGAACACCCATGCATGTCCCTGCAAACTGCCCGAAAATGGGATCAAAGATCTTTATTCCGCCCTGGTATTAGGCGTTCGTGATTACATGACAAAGCAAGGATTTAAAAAGGGGATTATCGGACTCTCGGGAGGCGTTGACTCGGCACTAGTTGCCTGCATTGCCAAAGATGCGCTTGGCCAGGAAAATGTCCAATGCTTTGGCCTGCCCTCTCGCTTTTCATCTTCCTCAAGCATCAAAGACGCTGAAGAATTCACTCAAAAATTAGGCATTTCCTTTCAAAAGATTTCGATCGAACCCATATTCCAACAATATCTCGATGTACTGGAGCCAAAATTTGTTGGGAGGCCTTTTGATGAAACGGAAGAAAATATCCAATCCCGCATCCGAGGGGTGATTCTGATGGCTTTTTCTAATAAAGAAGGCTCGATCCTACTCAACACAGGAAATAAAAGCGAAATGGCCATGGGCTACTGCACCCTTTACGGTGACATGGCAGGCGGCCTTGGCGTCCTCCACGATGTCACAAAACTAAAAATCTACGAGCTTGCAAAATTTGCCGGCCTCCCCAAATCCATCATCGACAAAGTCCCATCTGCCGAGCTCAAAGAAAACCAAACTGATTTCGAAACTCTTCCTCCCTACGAAATCCTCGATCCCATCATTGAAGATTCCATTGAAGAGCGCCTCCCACCCGAAATCATTGCAGAGAAACGAAAACTCAATCTCTCCCAAGTCCAAGACATCATCCACAAAATCCACCTAGCAGAATACAAACGGCGCCAAGCCCCCACCAGCCTC
>CAZXLK010000125.1:0-2902 GCA_964641775.1 uncultured bacterium
TTACAAATTGGCCGGGCCAAAGGCCCCGTTTTTCATTATCAAAACTTGCCCTTAATTTGATCATTCCTGTTTGGGCGTAGACCTGATTATCGACCATAAACAGCTCTCCAACAAATACTCCCTCATCAAAACAGTCATAAGTAGCCAAAACTTTAGAACCTGCTTTATTTTGCAAAACTTGGGGCAGTTGATTCTCAGGGATCGAAAAGGTAACAAAGATCGGCGACATTTGGTTCAATGTAATGAGGGGAGTGGAGATGCCGTCCGGAGCTGCCACTAAATTTCCAAAATTGACATTTAAAACCCCAAGTCTTCCCTCAATGGGTGCATGGATCCAGGAGTAATCAAGATTGATCTTTGCTTTATCAAGAGCGCCTGTATATTGCTCTACTTGGGCCAAATTGGCAGCGTAATTTGCTTGCAGGGTTTCATAATCGATTTGAGAATAGAATTCGGCATTGGCAAGGCATCTAAAGCGCTTCAGCTTTTCCTCAGCAAGTGCCAAATTGGCTTTTGATTGATCTAAAAGCCCCGCGGCCTCTTTAACTGCAGCCTCGTAGGGTTTGGAGTCAATTGTAAAAAGAAGATCCCCTTGTTTTACCTCTTGTCCTTGGGTAAAGTAAATTCCCGTTATTTGCCCTTCTATGCGGGAGCGAATTTCAATGGAAGTGATCGATTCCACATGCCCTAGCGCCTCTAAATAAATCGGCATCGATTTGACTTGCACCTTTGCCATTTGCACCGGATATACGGGACTTATGGGAGCAGGTTTTTTGCTGCAAGAAACAAAGAGCAAAAAGAGCAAAAGTAGGTCTATTATTCTGGTTCTGCACATAATGATCCTGTTGCAAAACTAAGGTTTGCAAGAGAAACAAACCAGTTTTTTTGTGACTGAGCTTTTTTTGATCTAGCATCGGCAAGAGAGCTTTGCGCCGATATGACATCGAGAATGGTCCTTGTCCCTTCTTTGTAGCCGCAAAGGGCGATCTTAAAATCGAGCTCGGCAGATTTTACATATTCTTCTGCATCGGTTAAATTTTCCGCTGCGGTTTTCACTCCTAAATGGGACGTTGTTACATCTTGGATTACGCTAAGCTCTTTTTGCAGCATGACGGCTTGAGAAGTTTCTAAATTCGCTTTGGCATTTTTGATCTGATTTTGATAAAAAAATCCTTGAAAAATGGGAAATGTCAAACTCAGCATAGCCGACCAATGGGACCCTTTTTCTTGCCGGTGATCATTGAAAAAATAATGGCCTAGGTCAAAGCTGCTGCTAAGGATTGGCAAAGCCGCCCGTTTTGCATTCAAGACAAGAGCTTCTTTTGCCCGAACGTCTGCAAGAGCTGCTAAAAAGTCTTGTCTTTGCGCCTGAGCTTTTTCTACAAGAAGATCGAGACTTTCCATGAGGGGAAAGGGAACTATTTGCTCCGGCATCATTTGGACTTTGAAGGGAATATTTGCAGGAAGACCCATATCGACCGCTAGTCTTGCAAAAGCATTTTCCAGATTTTGTTTTTGAGTTGTAAAATTGATTTTGTTTTGCAAGTACTGCGTCCTTGCCTGCGCAACCTCGCCAAGGGCAGCTAAACCCAAACAAAACTTTTCATTTGCCGCATCCAATGATATTTGGGCATTTTCCAAATTGGCCTGCGTGGATCGAAGGAGCGTCTGGTTATACAAGTAATCATAAGCATCTTGCATCACTTCCTGGATAATGCTTTGGATCTGTTGGTTATGAGTCAAATCGGCATAATAAAGGGCCTCTCTTGCCGCCATTGCCGCCGATGTCCTTTGCCCAAAATCAAAAAGGGTATAAGCAAGAGCCACATCAGGGCCCCATTGAGTCAAATAAAACGGAGTTGGCGAGCTTAACCCCTGCTCCACAATGACATTTGTTTGTCCTGTACTATTACCGGAGACTGCGCCGGCAGAACTTGGAGCCAATCCTCCTTGCAAAGTCTGAGTATTTAGTGCCGTTGTGCTCCCTTTTATCCGCAAATAACTCCCATCAAAAGCAACGCTTGGATAAAACGGGGCTAAACTTTGCCCATATTTAGCCGCCGCAGCTCTTGCCATCGCCCATGTTTTTTTCGTCGTCGGATTATTTTGCAGCGCAATGTCAATCAGCTCGGCAACACTTAAACTTTCCGATTCAAAACTGGGAGGCAAAACCGTCTTGCAATACTTCGCCGAAACCAAACAGCTTCCCTCCACAGGCTTCCATGTACAATATGGCGCCCCCGGCGCCATGCGCCATGGATCCACCGCATCCCTCGCACACCCCCACAAAAGAAAAAGAGAAATAACAACAATTCGCTTCAATTGCATCCAATCCGAGACCGATACCGTGCCCGATACCGTGACCGAATTGCCCCTCAATTGTTATTTAGGACAATTAGAACGAAGGATCAAGAAGAAAAAATTTTACCACAGAGATAGACACCACAGAGAAGAAGATTAATTTCTTGCCACAAGAATCAGAGAAGCAAAACTTAATATATAATCTGCATAGTCTGGTAATAGGCCTGTTGATCTCCCAAGAATAACCACTCCCCCCAAACATATTCCTGCCGTAGCATATAAATTGGATGAAGCTGCATTGTATATTTTATAGCATAGCTTATTTCGATTCTTCACAACTGTTTGAATTCGATGGACAAGATCTTGCTGACCAGATTCAAGGCATTTTGTAACACCGTAATCTAAAGTATCTGTTTCAATTTTGTATTCATAATGATTAAGATTAACTGCCCTGACTGCTTTACTATCCATGATTTTTTGAACAATTCCAAAGCATTTGTAATCAACTGCTTTTGTTAAAAAGCGATTATCAGCTTGATCAAAGGAAAACAGTTCCAAATTTTGTTCTATGATTTCGCAATGTTCTTGACCTACAGACCAT
>CAZXLK010000126.1:0-2894 GCA_964641775.1 uncultured bacterium
ACTTCTGCCTGGCCGTACAACTCTTCTAATCCCTTTTCAAGAGTATATTTTTCTTCCCAGTGAGGCAGAATCTGATTTTTGCCCCAAATTTTCATCTGCTCTCTCGCTCTATATGGTTTTGCTCCAAATTCAACAGAGCATTTTCCGTTTGATACTTTTTCAATGATCCCGACTAACTCTTTGACCGATGGGGTTCTCTGAGAACAAACAGCATAATGTTCCAGAATTTTCTCTTTTGTATATAACAAATGATGGAGAGCAGTTTCATAGGCATGGACAACATCGGTGATGTGCACACAGCTAATTTCTTGATTGCCAGGCGTTAGTTGCAGGGGATCTTTTGATTTTTGAGACCGGAGCAATAAGTTAATCAATTTTGTTCGGGGGTCACCTGGACCATAGGTATCACTTAAAGCAAGTGTAATAGCGCTGATGTTTGATGATTCGTGATAGAATTTTAAAATGTCTTCAAAGCACTGTTTTGTAGAGTCATATAAAGTACAAGGATTAAATGGCGCCCCTTCATAATGCTGTGAGTAGGTCCCTGTATTAATAAAATACTGAATGTTGTGTCTTTTAGCCGCCTCCAGAACATATGTTCCGAACAACACATTGGAGTTAATAAGCGACTCGATATTTTTTCCTTCTTGCTGTGGGTTGCAGTTGGCTGCAAGATGAAAAATGGCATCGATAGAAATGCCTTCTAGAGATTTTGTGATCGACTCTAAAGTTCCATCAAAATAGATGATTTTTTGGATTTTATCTTTACAGTCGTTTAATTGAAAAAAATTGGAATCTTTGCGCGCAATAATTGAGACTTGATAGCCTTTAGCTAATAAATGGCGTACTAAATTAGACCCAATGAATCCAGTGCTTCCTGTGACTAAGACATGTTTCATAATAGGAGCTTTTCTTTTTTTGTTTGGAAGTAGTCGGAAATTTGATCTTTTGTGAGTTGCAATACATCTTCGGACTTCATGTAGGCTTGGTACCATTTAGCTGTTTCTTCTAGAGCTTTGTCTAAATCCATTTTAGATCTCCAGCCAAGCAACTGGTTTGCCTTTGAGCTATCCAATTTGAGACATGCTGTTTCATGGAAGTTACTCGAGGATACTTGCAATTTAATTTCTTGAGGTCGGAACAAGCAGAGTTTCTTTACAATATATTCCACTGTTTGGCAACTGCTGTCATTTGGACCAAAGTTCCACGCTCCGCTATACGTTTGTGGATCGTTCCATAACTTTTCTATTAATAATAGATATCCCGAAAGGGGTTCTAAAACATGTTGCCAGGGACGAATTGATTTAGGATTACGGATCGTAAATGGTTCTTTATTCGTAATAGACCTAATGAAGTCAGGGATTAACCGGTCTTCAGACCAATCGCCTCCGCCAATCACATTACCAGCTCTTACTGAAGCAATTGCTTTTTGAGGATCGAAAAAAGATTGTCTATAAGCCGCTGTAATGAGTTCCGAACACGCTTTGCTGCTGCTGTAAGGATCAAAACCTCCTAAACGGTCCTCTTCCTTATAACCAGAAAGTTTTTCTTGGTTTTCGTAACACTTATCCGTTGTGATATTAAGACATACTCTTGCTTGTTTTGATTTTCTAAAGCACTCGAGCATGTTCACTGTTCCTAAAACATTTGTTTGGTAGGTTTCAAGTGGGTATTGATAAGAATAATGCACGAGTGGCTGAGCAGCCATATGAATGATGATATCAGGTTGGTATTCCACACAGGCCTCATTTAAGGCTTTAATATCACGAATATCGCCCGCGATAGAAGTGAGTGAGTTTTCTAATAAAAGTAATGAAAATAAGTTAGGAGTTGTAGAGGGCTTTAAAGCATAACCAATCACTTTAGCACCTAGCTCAATAAGACATAAGGAAAGCCATGCCCCTTTAAATCCTGTATGGCCAGTTAGGAGTACTTGTTTATTTTCCCAGAAGCTTTGCGTTAACATATTATCTCTGCAATTTCTCTATCCCAAACTTTCCATGGAGCACTCTCATTCCATAAATTTTCTAACAAACGCTTGTCTCGCAACGTGTCCATGGGCTGCCAGAATCCATTATGGAAGTAAGTATTGATCTGTTTTTGGCTAGCTAGATTTGGCAATACTTCTTGCTCCCAAATTGTTGAGTCGCTTTCTATATAGTCGAATATTTTAGGAGATAAGACCATAAATCCTCCACTAATCCAAGAACCATCTCCACTTGGTTTTTCGTGAAAACCGATGACACGATTATCTTGATGATTAATCACTCCAAAACGACCTGGAGGTTGAACGGCTGTGAGGGTCACAAGGCATTTGTTAAGAGAGTGGCTTTCAATCACGTCATTGATATTAACATCGGATAAACCATCTCCATATGTGAAGCAAAAATCGGTATCCTCTAGATAAGGCCGTACCCTTTTTAACCGTCCACCGGTCATTGTTTGCAGCCCTGTCTCGACTAACGTGATTTTCCAAGGTTCAGAACGACTATTATGAATAAGTGTCGAATTATCAGTTAAGTTGATAGTAATATCAGAAAGGTGAAGGTAATAGTTCAAGAAGTATTCTTTTATTACGTACCCTTTATATCCTAAGCAAATGACGAAATCATTAATGCCATAATGGGAGTATAACTTCATGATGTGCCAGATAATTGGCTTGCCCCCAATTTCTACCATCGGTTTTGGCTTGCTTTCGGTTTCTTCAGAAAGCCTGGTACCAAAACCGCCTGCTAAAATCACGCACTGCATGTTGCGACTATTTTTATTCATTTGGGTGACTCACTTTTGTATCTTTCAATGATTTCTGTGGTTTCATTATTTATGTTATGGTGATTTTCTCCAATGTTTATTGGCGCTAAGTAGTTCAGCAAAACACTCCAAATGACACTTAA
>CAZXLK010000127.1:0-2885 GCA_964641775.1 uncultured bacterium
AGGGGTCCAAGATAAGATGTTTGGCATTTTCCATGATGCGGGGTATAAAGGGCTTTATGGGGACATGGGAGTCGATGCGATCAAGGCCCGAAAAGGGATTTCGCCAAGAGAGCAGCTTTTGGATCGGATGGATACGACAGAGCTTGCGGCCAATCTTTTCCGGATGACCCAAGCAAGGGAAAAGCTGCAAAATGAGAGGATCCGCAATCAAAAAGAGGCGATCGAACTTCATGAAATGGTGGGGAAAAAGGTGAGATCTACAATCCAAGAGCTCAAAGGGACCCTCCCTGAAAATATCCCGCCGGCAGAACCGATTAAAAATGTGGAAAAAAGACTGAAAACCACCCACCCCCACTTAACCCTCGATCCAAAAGATGCCTTGGGGATTATTTCATGAAAAGGCTTCTACATATCATCGCAACGCCAAGAGAGGTCGAATCAAGAACCCTGCAAGTGACAGGTCCTTTTTTGGAAGCTTTTCAAGAGAGCCATGGGGATTGGATCATCGATGAAATCAATTTGGCAAAAGAAGAGCTCCCCTCTTTGACCTTAAAGCAGGTAGGCGGCAAGTATGTTCTTTTAGGGGGAAAAGAGCTTTTTGGGACCTTTAAAGAGGCTTGGGTCGAAATCGAGCAGCATATTGAGCGCTTTAAATCCGCTGACATGTATCTGATTTCTACTCCCATGTGGAATTTCAATATCCCCTACACGCTCAAACACTATATCGACATCATTGTCCAACCAAGATATCTATTTCGCTACCGAGAAGATGGGACTGCCGAGGGTTTGATCAAAAATAAAAAAATGATTGTGATTACAAGCCGAGGGGGAGAATATACAAAAGATAAGTCTTTGGATTTTCAAGAGCCTTATCTTCGAGGAATTTTTGGCTTTGTAGGAATTGAGGATATGGTTTTTATTAAAGCAGAGCCAATGGACATGGGCAAAGAGATCCAAAAGCAAAAAATTGAAGAGGCGGCAAATGCTGCTAGAGAAATAGGAAAACGGGTTTGAGAGATATCCCAATTGGTAATGGTCATATCTTAGTAGCTTTTGACTCTAACTATCGCCTTCGGGAATTCCATTTTCCTTATGTCGGCGAGCAAAATCATGCTGCAGAGAATTTTCGAATCGGCATTTTCATCGATGGAGCATTTAGCTGGACAGATGATTGGGAAAAAAGACTGGGATACCTGGATGATTCTTTGGTTTCCGATGTGTATCTTACGGACAGGGATGTAAGGATCCAATGCAACGATCTTGTCGACTTTGAAAAAAATCTCTATTTAAAAAAATGTACAGTGGAAAATCTATCGGATAATCTCCGAGAGGCTAAGATTTTTTTCGTACAGGATTTTCAGATTTTCGAAGAGCCTATTGGAGATACTGCTGCCTTTCGGCCGGAATGTAAAGCAGCTTTACATTACAAAGGAGAGAGGTATTTTCTCATCAACATCTTTGCCAATAACAAATTCGGAATCGATTTTTATGCCACAGGAGATCTCAATACCTTCAAAGATGCCGAAGATGGCAATCTCAGCATGAATCCCATTTCGCAAGGAGCTGTCAATTCAGCAATAGCAGTGCCGATCACTTTAGGCCCAAAAGCAAAAGAATCTTTCTTCTATTGGATTGCAGCGGGAAGAAATTGGGAAGAGGTCAAAGCGTTAAATACAGAAATTCAAAAAAAAACGCCGGCAGAATTTTTGAGAAGAACGGATGATTATTGGAGATTATGGGCAAATAAAGAGCCTGTTGATTTACCGGAAAATGTATATCGGCTTTACAAAAGAAGTCTTCTCATTTGCCGCACGCAAATGAATCATTGTGGAAGCATCATTGCAGCAAATGATTCCGATTCGATCCACTTTAACCGAGATACCTATAGCTACATGTGGCCGCGAGATGGAGCCCTTGTTGCAAATGCTCTTGACTCAGCCGGCTATAACTGTTCTTCCTTTTTTCTTTTCGCTGCCAAAATTTTGGAAAAAGATGGCTATTTTCTTCATAAATATTCTCCATCGGGCTCTTTGGGAAGCTCCTGGCATCCTTGGCTAGAAGGGAAACACTCCCAGCTTCCCATTCAAGAAGATAGCACGGCGCTTGTCATCTGGGCTCTTTGGAATCACTATCAAAAATTCAAAGATCTGGAACTCATCCGCCCTCTTTACGATCCCCTCATTAAAAAAGCTGCCGATTTCATGATGAATTTCCGCGATCTGGAAACGGGTCTTCCACTACCAAGCTTTGATCTTTGGGAAGAGCGGCAAGGGGTTTTCAGCTTTACAGCAGGGGCCGTTTTTGGCGCTCTTATGGCAGCTTCAAACTTTGCAAAATGTTTTGGCGAAATCAGTTTATCTGAAGAATATGAAACAGGGGCCCAGAAGCTAAAGGCCGCAATAGAACAATATCTTTATCTTCCGAATGAAAAGCGCTTTGCAAGGATGTTGGATATGCAAAAGCAAAGAGATCCCACCATCGATGCTAGCGTCTTTGGCCTTGTAGCGTTTGGCGCTTTTTCAGCAGATGATGAAAAAATAAAAAGCACTATGAACCAAGTCTTCCAAACTCTCAATGTCAACTGCGGAATCATCCGCTACGAAAATGATTTTTATTATAAACAAACGGAGAAGAGCAATCCCTGGTTTGTAACAACGCTTTGGAAAGCCCAATATCTAACTCATCTTGCAAAAACGAAAAAAGAGCTAGAAGAGCCTTTGGAAATTCTCAAATGGACCGCCGACAGGGCCCTTCCCAGCGGAGTTCTCGCAGAGCAAATCCATCCCGAAACTCTTCAGCCAATCTCCGTCTCCCCTCTCACCTGGAGCCATGGAACCTTCATCCAGACAGTTCAAGATTGGATCCAAAAATGGATGAAAGTCTGA
>CAZXLK010000128.1:0-2870 GCA_964641775.1 uncultured bacterium
TACGGCCTTTGGGTTATGAGCCCAACGAGCTAACCACTGCTCCACCCCGCGATAACTAAGAAAGATAAACTTTATCATGTGTAAGGTTTTTTCAACAACTTAAAAAATGATTTAACGCATCCATGGTTCGAGAAGTTGCCCCTCTCCCCTCGGCAATCAAATTTTTTGCCGCAGTTTGCATGGCTTTTTCTTGAGATGGATTTTGGAAGAAATCTTGGAGAGTTTGGGGAAGGGCCTTGTAGGAAATTTGCATCCCTGCCTTGGCTTTTAGGACTTTCGAAACAAGTTCTTTTTGGCTCTCCATGTAAGGGCCGAAAAGAACAGGGATGTCATAAAGGCAAGGCTCTAAAATATTGTGCCCTTCCAGGTGGCTCTCAAAGCTGCCGGCAACGATGGCAAGGCGAGATAGGCTGTAGCAGATGGGAAGCTTGCCCATGGCATTGACCAAAAGAACCTTTTCATCTCCTTTGAAATTGGCAAGATCACTCCAAAGACAAAATGGGATGTTGTTCCGGGCAAGAAAATGGGCGACTTTTTCAAATCTTTCAGGATGCCGGGGGGCAAGGAAAATCAAATAATCATCGGAAATGAGAGAGAGAAGTTTCTCTTCTTCGGGATCATGGGTACAGGCGATGGTGATTGTGGGTTTTGTTATGATAAGTAATTCCAAAGGAATATCAACGGGTCCTGGGGCAATGTCTTGTTTGAGATTTCCTGTGATTTGAATGCGGCAAGGATCTGCTATTTGCCGGAATCTACGTTCATATTCTTCATTTTGTACATAGAGTTGATCCAGATTTCGAAAAAGTTTTGGAAAAAGGGTAAATCTCGAAGCTGATTTTTGTGAAATTTTACCGCTGACTAAAACGGTAAGAGCACCTGATTTTTTTAATGAGGTAAGAAGATTGGGCCAAAAGTCCCCTTCCACTAAGAAAAAGAGTTTTGGCTGCAGCTTTTGCACCCATCTTTTAATGATAAAACTGAGATCGACGGGCAAATAGGAAAAGGCATCTGCTTGAGAAAGCTCTCGCTTGGCTTCTGCAAGTCCTGTAGCAGTAGTTGTTGTAATGAGAAAGAAGGCAGTAGGGTATTTTTCTTTTAAAGCCTTGAAAAAAGGTCCTGCTGCTTTTGTTTCACCAACGGAGACTGCGTGGATCCAAATAACAAATTTGTCTTTTGGATCCGGAATTTTAGCAAATAAACGGCGAAAATGGTGGGGTTTTTTTAAACTGATAAGGAGGGTTATGAAAAAGAGAATTAGATCATATAGGATCACGATTTTAGGACGATGTTTAAAAGTTTATTTGGGACAAAGATTGTTTTCACAATTTCGCCCGCCAGATGTTTTTCCAACTCGGGTTTTTGCCGAATGAGTTGCATCAGCTCCTCTTCCGTTTTTCCCACAGGAAGATCGATTCTCGCTCGAAGTTTGCCATTGATTTGAACGACGTAGGTTGCAGTAGCATTTACAAGATATTTTGGGAGGACAGGCGGGATCGGTGCATAGGTTAAAAGCTCTTTTTGTCCCAGATGGGCCCAGCATTCTTCAGCAAGATGAGGAGCAAAAGGATAGAGCATTTGGACTGCCCTTGTTAAACAGCTTTTTGGGTAGCTCGGCTGAGGGATAAAATCATTGAGAAATTCCATCATCTTGGCAATTGCCGTATTGAACTGAAGATTCTCAATATCTTTTGTCACTTGATCGACAAGTTTATGAGCAAGTTTTAGAGCATCGTCTGTTTCTTCATCTGTTACTTTATCGGAAAAGACCATGTCATAAAAACGGTTTAAAAAACGCTTGCATCCATTGACAGCATCGGTATTCCAGACTTTTTCCCTATCAAACGGCCCCATAAACATTTCATAGAGTCTTAAAGCATCTGCACCAAATTCCTCGATGATTTCATCGGGTGAGACTCCATTGAATTTTGACTTGGACATTTTTTCTGTTTGAACAATGAGAGGTTCATTCGTTTTTCTAGAATAAAAAGCTCCCTCTTTTTCCACGACGTCATCGAGATTGAGATACCCCCCTTTTTCCATTTTATAAGAGCGGGCAATGACAAGCCCTTGATTGCGAAGCGTTTTAAAAGGCTCCGGAGTGTGAACGAGTTTTAGATCAAAAAGGACTTTATGCCAAAATCTTGCATAGAGAAGATGGAGTACGGCATGTTCGACTCCACCCACATATAAATCGACAGGCATCCAATATTTTTCTGCCTTCTCGCTCCAAGCTTCCGCCTCATTTTTCGGATCGCAAAAACGAAGATAATACCAGCAAGATCCCGCCCACTGCGGCATTGTGTTTGTTTCTCGAAGGGCTTTTTTCCCTGTTTTGGGGTCTATCAATTCAACCCAGTCCTTCACCTTGGCAAGGGGGCTTTGGCCATTTGAGGCAGGTTTGAAATCCTCGAGCGGCGGCGGGACTAAGGGAAGCTCATCCGGCTCTAATGCGCGCATTGTCCCATCTGCAAAATGCAAAATCGGGATTGGCTCTCCCCAATATCTTTGGCGGGAAAATAGCCAATCGCGGAGTTTGTAATGGACGGTTCTTTCGCCTTTATTATTCATTTCGAGCCAATCGATGATTTTCGCTTTAGCCTGTTCTATGTTCAATCCATCGAGCATTTTACTTTTCGTCATTTTCTCATCGCTGTCTACGACTGTAATGACATCCAAATCATAGATTTTAGCAAATTCCAAATCCCTTTCATCATGGGCAGGAACTCCCATGACAGCCCCTGTTCCATAACCCATGAGGACGTAACCTGCGATCCAAATGGGAATCTTTTTTCCTGTGATCGGATGAGCTGCATAAGCTCCTGTCCAAACTCCGCTTTTTTCTTTAGCAAGATCGGTTCTTTCCAAAT
>CAZXLK010000129.1:0-2764 GCA_964641775.1 uncultured bacterium
CTTCATTCGGCATCCAATGGTTTGCGCAGCCATTGAGATAATGCTCCCACGCCCATTTGTATTTGAGCGGCATGAGTTGATTGACATCGACTGCATGGCAATTGATCAGCCGCTTTTCAGCGACATTCACTCTTTTTTCAGTTCCCCTCTGATCCATATTCTCTTACTCCTATTGACAGCTTTCACATGCTTCGCCCAAGTTGCAAACCTTTGGTTTTTCATCTCGGACAACTTCCACGCTGCTCGATGCCGATTTATTCTTCATCCAACGAGGCTGAAGTCCCCGTTTATTGATATCGATCGTAGATTTTTCAATTTGGGTAGCTCCCAGCGTACGAAGATAGTAGCATGTTTTTAGCCCTTTTTCCCAGGCTAAAGTATACATTTGATTGAGTTTTTTGCCGCTTGGCTCTGCAAGATACAGATTGAGCGATTGGCCCATATCGATCCATTTTTGCCGACGGGACGCGCATTCAATGATCCATTCCGGTTCAATCTCAAAAGCTGTGAGGAAAAGATTTTTCACCTCATCGGGAATTCTTTCAATTTCCCGAATCGTCCCGTCAAAGTATTTGAGATCATCGATCATCTCCTCATCCCAAAGTTTTAAACTTTTGAGTTTTTCCACAAGATAGGGATTGACAACGGTAAATTCACCGGAAAGATTCGATTTTACAAATAGATGCTTGTAAATCGGCTCATTGGAGGGAGTTGCTCCCGTAATGTTTCCAATGGTAGCGGTAGGTGCAATTGCCATCGTATTGGAATTTCTCATTCCATGTTTTTTGATCGCATCTCTTACAACTGTCCAATCCATGCTGCATTTGCGATCGATATCGATCGGGCTGCCCCGCTCTTTTTGGAGCAGATCAATGGTATCAATAGGCAGCAGCCCCCGATCCCATTTGGAGCCTTTATAGGTTGGATAGGTCCCCTTTTCTTGGGCAAGCTCCGTAGAGGCTAAAATGGCATAATAGGAAATCATCTCCATGCTGCTATCGGCAAATGCAACTGCTTCATGGCTTGCATAGCTGATATTTTGGATATACAAAGCATCTTGAAATCCCATGAATCCCATTCCAATGGGGCGATGGCGCATGTTGGCGTTTTGCGCTTCTACCGTAGGATAGAAATTGATATCGATCACATTGTCGAGCATTCTGATCGCTGTGCGTACAGTTTGTGCTACCCGCGTTTCATTGAGCCCTTTTTCTGTTGTATGCTTGATCAAATTGATCGAGCCCAAATTGCAAACAGCCGTCTCTTCTGCAGAGGTATTCAATAGAATTTCTGTACAAAGATTCGATGAGTGGACAACTCCCACATGATCTTGCGGAGAGCGGATATTGGATGGATCTTTAAATGTAATCCAAGGATGGCCCGTTTCAAAAAGCATGCTCAGCATTTTTCGCCAAAGCTGCACCGCTTCCACTTTCTTAAAGAGCTTGATCTTTCCTTCCTCTGCCTTTTTTTCATAAGCCAGATATTTCTTTTCAAAGGAGCTGCCATAAAGATCATGCAGATCGGGAACATCGCTTGGGCTAAACAGCGTCCACATGCCGCCTTCTTTCACCCGTTTCATAAACAAATCGGGGATCCAATTGGCCGTATTCATATCATGCGTTCTTCTTCTCTCATCGCCCGTATTTTTCCTCAGCTCCAAAAAGTCTTCGATATCCAAATGCCAAGTCTCCAAATACGCACACATCGCCCCCTTTCTTTTCCCGCCATTATGGGCAAGCCCCGTTGTCGTCATGTAAGAATGATCTCCATCCACAATCAAATCACAAACGGTTGCACTCTCCGGCATATTTTCTACGCCAGTCACACGGCTCCAAACAAATCCATCTGTCTCCAACCAATTTTTCTTTGTTAACACTTGCGCGCCCACTTTTTCAGCAAGTTCTTGAAATGCTGGGATAGACAAAGAAATGATATTCGATTTCGTGCTTCCTTTTGTCGGAATGCCAAAGCGAAGGCATTGATAACGGATTCCCTCAATAAGATGGAGAGAGGAATCAGCAAAAATGATTTCTTCTTCTTTAAAAACACTATTTGTAGATTCTAAAAGACCTTGCAGCATGGCAAGAGCCTGTGGCCTTGGCAAGTGAAAGAATCGAGGAGAAATATGTTTTTGTTTTGCATTGTCATAGAGATCATCATAATCCCATGGGATTTCACTCGAAGCATCCCAATAAATTTCTCCGGGACTAATTTCTTTAAATGGAATCTTTTTGTCTTTCAAATAACGACATACAAAATCCAGACAGCTATCTGAACATGAGATACCCCATTGGCCATTTTCTATCGTTCCTTTGCCAAGCATGATTCCATAAAGACGGGCATCTGACTCGGTCATTCCAGGTATAACTTTCGCTTCTTTTGGAATTGCCTGAGCAACATAATCTCCCTGTTTTAGTTGGCCTGCATCAATCCAGTTTGCTGGATTTTGTCCGGGTATTCCTTGGACTGCATAAAAGGGGTGACCATCAGTAACGTGAACGGGCCCTAAAGAATGCTCGATATCAAGCAATAACATTGGGGCTTTTTGTATGTATTCATGTCGATCGGTCACCATTCTGTATGTGCCGCTAATGCCAAGGACGAGATCGTTAATTCCGACATTGCCAATGGGTAAAATTCCTTTATTGGTAAAGATCATTGTTTGAGGATTGAAACATTGATTCACGGCGACAGCTGTGTCGTTGGCGACTTTGAGGAAGGGGATGACGCCTTGGGAGGTGCCGTTGGTTCCTTTGATGCG
>CAZXLK010000130.1:0-2764 GCA_964641775.1 uncultured bacterium
TTGGGAAGCCTTTTTCATTTTTGCCGATGAAAAAACGCCAAAGGCGTTTTTAGGACGAGAAGTGAAAACCCCGGCGTCTCGACGGGGGTTGAATCGGCTTTCGCTCGCCCGGCCGAAAGGAGTTTGGTCGTCTGCAAAAATGAAGGCGGAAGTCGGAATGCAGAAGTGGCGGCCCAAAATTTCGGTTTGGGCTTAATACTATTGTATTAATTTCTATAATTCTTTTTAATGGATGCTCCTATTTCTCGATGGAGGTTTATGTCAGCCGCTGCAAAAGCCATTAGCCCTGAGGCCTTATTGATTACAAGATTCATGAATAATCTAGGGGGGATTTTCCATGAAAAGAGTGCGGAACTTTGGGAAGAACTTCACAGGAAATGGCCTCAAGATGCGAAAGTAGATGAGGCGAGGGTAGAGGCAAGAGAGCTTAGGGAGTGGATGATTACAGAGTCTAAAGGTAATGAGTCAGATTCTTTAGATCATCTATTTCATACAGCAGTGCGAAGTTGGGCAAGAAAAGTGATTATTCATTTTCTGGATGACAAACAAGCTCTTGCCGAATTTGCAGTCTGTGAACGGATAGCAATGCTGAGGTCGGATTCAAGGTTGACTTGCGATGTGCGCAAAGCCATTGATTCACGGGCCCAACCTCCTATTATGGAAGAGGTAGATGGTTTCGTACTCTTCGATGACGGTATAAAACGGCAAGTGGCTATTTTGAAGGAGTGGTATAAAGATCCATGTAGATTGGTTGAGAGTGCCCCTCGTGTGAAGGCGGTATTTGAACGATTGAAAACAAGTCAAACAAAGTCCTAAGATTCAAAAAATCTCCAGAATGTTTACATTCATGAAATTGATGGTACGTATTTATGAAAAAAGATGTCATTGCAAAACTCTCAAAGAGTTTTGAGGATTTTGCTCATATGGAAGAGAGGATTGAGTACTGGATGGCGAGAGACCTTCAACAGCTTCTCGAATATAAAGACTGGGATAATTTTTTAAATGTTCTTGAGAAGGCTAAGCAGGCTTGTCAGAATTCACACCTTGTAGTGAATGATCATTTCCGTGACGTCACGGAGATGATCAATGTGGGAAAGGGGGCTCAAAGAAGTATTTCTAATGTCAAGCTGACTCGCTATGCTTGCTATTTGACCGCTCAGAATGGTGATCCTCGTCGATACTGGTCTAATCTCAAGATACAACTGTCTGAAAATGAAGGCTTCGCTCAACTGTACTCAAAAACGGTACAGTTGAAGTTGATGGCTCCCGACGGGAAAATGCGAGAGACAGACACGGCCAATACAGAAACCATTTTCCGGATTATCCAGTCCATCCCTTCTCCAAAAGCGGCGTGATATGGAGATGATCAAGGCTGTTATTTTCAGAAGATCTCTTGCTATTTGGGGCGTCTTGCTTTTGATCTCCCTTGCGTTCTTTGCTCTCCGCCAAAGCCCACAGAATCAGAGAACATTTGATCCCCCTTTCATGTCAGAAGATTGGATGGATCGCACTATCGACCGAGAATTCCGCGTTTTTCAACAGAACGGGTTTTCTCGAGAAATGCTCGAAAAAACTTGGCAGAAAGGCCATGCAAAGTGTCGGCACATCCAACGATTTCGAGTCATCGACTCAAAAGTGTATGGCCAAGAGGGGTTTATGAAACGACTCCTTCAGCGCATTGTAGAGAAATATCCTCTGCCTGATGTCGATTTCCTTTACCACACCGAGGATCGTTTTAGCCCTTCTTTTTTTAAGGACAAAGATCTGAAATGGGGCGCTCCCATTTTCGTCTCTGCGAAACATCGCACATTTGATCGCGCTATTCTTTTTTGCGATTATTTTTACGATATTGATGATGAGAGCAAAGGGTGGAATCGGATGATCCATGACATTGAATCGAATCAAGAGGGATGGTCCTGGGAAAACAAAGAGGAAAAGCTTTTCTGGAGAGGTGGCCCCACTGACGGCCGTTACAAAGTAGAGAATTGGAAGAGCAAACCGAGGGGCGCTCTGGTTTACAAAACAAACTTGTATCCCGATTTAATCGATGCCCGCTTTTCAGAATATCCAAGGCGATCTGATACTACGCCTGAAGAATTCGAACGAGCCATAGGTCTTATTAGCTATGTTCCAATCGGTGAACAGCTCAAATATAAGTATCAAGTGATTGTCGATGGGGTGACGACTGCTTTTACAGGCTCTTATTGGAAGCTTTTGTCGGGTTGTCTTTGTTTCATGCAAGAATCGGATGACATTATGTTTTTCCATGCGTCTTTGCTTCCTTGGAAACACTATGTTCCTGTAAAGCGGGACTTCTCTGACCTTGTAGAAAAAATAGAGTGGGCCAAAGAGCATGATCTAGAGGCGAAAGAAATCGCCCAAAATGCGAGAGCCTTTGCGAAGAGTCATCTGATGCCAGAACACATTCTTCTGTATAGTTACAAAACGCTGCTCAAATATGCTTCACTTCAGAAATTTCAACCAGAAGAGCCCCAATTCCCTTGAGTTTTTTCCAGTCAAGCGTTCTAATTACCTCCAATTGCCTGCAAAGTGAAGGAGAGTTTCCATGACTAAAGAGATCATAAGACATCAGAAAAACGAAAAGAAGAAGCCTATGTTAACGCCCAAAGAAAAAAAGGCGAAGAAGGCGGAAAAAAAGAGAAGTAAAGAAAACAAAATATAAAGTTTCGCCCGTCGCGCGCGGAGGGCTTCCCTCCGCCATCTCGCCAATTTCTCTAGAAATCGTGCGGAAGGGTTTCGGTCC
>CAZXLK010000131.1:0-2714 GCA_964641775.1 uncultured bacterium
GTTGAGGCCGTCCTGTGTTTTCGTCGATGATGACAATTTTTCCCTCTTGGACGATGTAATCGATGTCTTTTTCCATGAGCAAATGGGCGCGGAGCATTTGGCGCAAATTGTGGGAACGCTCTTTACGCGTTGCATCATTTTCTCGAAGGCTTACTTTTGCCTGCATTTTTTCCTGGTCGTTCAATGCAGTATTTTCTTCGATGATTGCGTATTCTGCTCCCAGATCGAGCATGGTGAAGTCATCAGCGCCCCCGCTCCAGGCTTGGATTCCCTTTTCGGTTAGCTCATATTCGCTATTTCTCTCATCGACAATCATATAAAGCTCAGCAAGAGCTTTGTGCTTTTCTTCTTTATTTTGATCGCCAAAGTACAAGGTTTCCCATTTATCAATTTCGGCTCGGAAGTCTGGATTTTCCTTAATCCTCTTTAAAATCTTATTGCGGGGTGTTCCTTTGCTGACTAGCCAAAAGTTGTGGAAAGCTTCCCTTTTCAGCTCATCGTCATCTTTGGAAAGTTTTGGCTTCGTCTCTTCATCGAGAAGGTTGAGAGATTCGAGCGTTTTGCGGGAATCGCTTGCCAGCTTATTGCAAAAATCGCGCTGCACGCGGACCAAGTGGGAAACGCCCTCTTTCAATGCATCATACATCTGGCGGCTTTCAGGAACCGGCCCCGAAATGATGAGCGGCGTTCTTGCCTCATCAATCAAGATCGAATCAATCTCATCGACCATGGCAAAATAATGGCCCCTCTGCACCTGCTCATTTTTATTCATTGCCATCGAATTATCGCGAAGATAATCAAAGCCAAATTCTGAGGCAGTTCCATAGACGACATCGGAGCTATAGACTTCTTTTCGTTTGTGCAGAGGAACATCATTGGTGAGATAGGCAACAGTAAGCCCTAATTTGCGAAAAATGGATCCAATCCATTCGCAATCCCGCTTTGCAAGATAGTCGTTGACAGTGACGAGATGGACAGGCTGTCCTGTGAGAGCATGGAGATAAAGGGGCATGGAGGCGGTGAGCGTTTTTCCTTCGCCCGTTTGCATCTCGGCAATCGATCCGTGGAACATGGCAATTCCGCCCAGAATCTGGACGTCATAAGGGACCATATCCCATTTTTGATCGTAGCCGGAGACATGGACATCGTGGCCGCAAAGACGGCGACAAACATTTTTTACAGCTCCAAAAGCCTCAGGAAGGAGCGATTCGAGGCTCTCACCTCGGCCAAGTCTTTCTTTGAATTCGGCTGTTTTTTGCTGCAGCTCTTCTTCGCTTAAGCTGTTATACCGCTCTTCCCAGGAGTTAACCTGGGGAACGAGGCGCCAATATCTCTTTAATAGACGAGATTGATGCGTGCCGAATATCTTCTTGAGAATCCCAAACATTTGTATATAGTTTAGTTGATTCAAGGATTTGAGGCAAGGAATGGTTTAGGTAAAGTTTTTATTATGTGTATTGAAAAAATTGCTATTAAATTGTATTGTTAATTGTATGGAAATCAAATACATCGATAGAAAAAGTGGCAAAGTAGAACAAGAATTAATTTATGGCCGCTGGGTCTTATCGATTTTATATGGAGAGTCTTTTTGGGCGCAGCTGATTTCCTTCTTTTGCCTCCCTATTTTGGCTCACGTTCCCTGGATTTCCAAGCTCTATGGCTACATGCAAAATAGGCCGCAAAGTGCTAGCAAGGTAGGCCCGTTCATAGAGGCATTCCAAGTCAACAAGGAAGAATTTGAAAAACAGGATTTTGCCTCTTTCAATGATTTTTTCATCCGTAAATTAAAGCCCGAAACAAGGCCGATCGATCCGGATCCAAGAAGAGCTACTCTTCCCGCAGACGGAAGATATCTCGTTTTTCCTGATTTAAGTAAAACCGATGGCTTTTACGTAAAAGGGCAAATGTTTGACCTTGCGAGTTTTTTGCAAGACGCAGTCTATGCGAGAAGATTTGGAGATGGGGCCATGGTGATCGCAAGATTATGCCCTACCGATTATCACCGCTTCCATTTTCCCTGTAGCGGCATTTGTGATGCGGCAAGGCCAATTGACGGCTCATTATTTTCAGTAAATCCAATTGCACTGCGAAAAAGATTGGGCATTTTAGCTGAAAACAAGCGGATGGTAACGGAAATTGAGACAGAGAAATTTGGAACGATGCTTTTTGTGGAAGTGGGAGCTACTTGTGTAGGGACGATCCACCAAACATTTGAGCCAGGAAAGCGGGTAGAAAAAGGTCAGGAAAAAGGATATTTTTCTTTTGGCGGATCTTGCCTTGTCCTTCTTTTTGAAAGAGGGAGAATTCAATTTGATGAGGATCTCATTACAAATTCAGCAAATGGGCTGGAGACCAAGGCTAATTTTGGGGAATCTTTAGGAGTTTGCACACGGGAATAGCAGCGAAACTGATGTAGAGCGCAATTGAGAAAGATTGAAGAGAGTGAGGAAGATTTTGCGTGAGTACGTAGGTTAATAAGACGACAAAAATGGTGAAGATAGCGCCAATAATTCCTACTTTATTGTGATTTGAAGTTGCATAAGCTCCCAAACAAAATCCCAAAAAAGCACCGGCCATTCTCAAACTGTACGAAGAGTGAAGACCCAACCCATAAATCAAACAAAGAGAAATGGCAATGAAAAGAGCCAAATTCTTGTTCAATGATTCAATGGGTTTTAGAAGATAAATGAATGCTATGAGAATGAGAAGGCCTA
>CAZXLK010000132.1:0-2713 GCA_964641775.1 uncultured bacterium
ACGAAAATGCTCTACACCTAACATCTTGTGATATTCGATCCATTCTTTAAAGAAACGGGCCTCATTTTTAAAAATAGCGCAAACAACCAAGGAATAGCGGTAATCTTCCGCATGAAGGAGTGGAAAAAAAGTGGATATTAGAATGAAAAAGAATATAAATCTTAGTTTATTCATTTGAAATTACCGTCCATTCATCTGGGATGACATCTTTAAAATCGAGTCCTGATATTAAGGTATACCAGGGACAGGGAGCGATGATCTTTTTTTCTGGATTGGGATTTAAATAGGCAGCCCACCAAGAAAAACTAGAATTGCAGATGATATTATGTTTACAAAGGCTCATCAGATAAAAATCATGATAATGACTTTCTCCTTCAATATAATAGAAATTGCGCTCAATGCCGGCTAGCTCTTTTTTACACCGCTCCATGTGATTGGAAAAAACTAGAAACAATGACTCTTCAGGAAAAAGAGCGATGGATTTTTCAAAATAGCTGCGCTTGATTTTTGTGTACATTTCTTGTTCTGGTCCATAGTCAGCATAAAAACGCATATGCACAGAAACGGTCAGGGGGTGTTTTAGTAACTCTCCATATTTTCCATGCAGATAATCTAGAATTTTCTTGGGTGGGGCGAAAAGTTCTAAAATCTCTTTTTTGTGATGACGGAAATATTTTTCTGATTGGAAGTAGCCCATAAGACAGATATTGGAGCGATAAGGTATGGGAGTATAATAGTAGTGAGGCTCGGCATAGTAATAAGCGATGCGTCCATTTGAAGGAAATGAGGTATTGAGATGGGGAAAAAGGTTTTTATAATTTTGTAAAAGATTGTCCTCATTTTTTTGGGCAAGGTCAGGAAAAATAGGAAATGCCCCATGGTCTAAGGCAAGGCTCGTAGTGGCTGCAATGATAAAGAGCTGATTACCAAGCTGTCCCCTTAAAGAGCCCATGACAAATGGTTTTTCATTATTGGCGCACAAAGGCTGCAAACATAAAAGGCAGAAAAGCAGCCGGATGATGACGGTCATGCTAATCAATAGGCTTCAAGACAAAAACAGGCTGGTGGCACCACAGAGAGCGATCTTGGTCCAGATCTTCTGAAGTGAATCCATAATAGCCTAAAATGCGCCAACCTTTCAGAAGCGCTTTAAGACGTAATTTTCCATAGACACGGTGTAAATTCCAAACCAAGCAATCCTGTCCAACAGGAACAGCTAAAAATAGAAGTCCATCTTTGTTTAACATTTTTTTTGCTTTTTCCATTGTTTCTAGATCGCCAGTAGGATTAATCGGATCTCCATAACGCGCTAGTCCATCATGTTCAATACTGGATATTGATAAAATCGCATCGAATTTTCTTGGACTAGCTTCATATTCGCTCACTGTCATCACTTCTAGCCTTGGGTCTTTGCTAATGATTTTATTATACTCTATCGTCGTAGGATGCGCTTTATAAGAGAGCAGAATACTTTCATACCAGGGGATGGTCGAACCAATAATGGCTACATTTTTATTTTCAATGTGCCCGCGATATTGATCTAATGCTTGATATAAATAAGTGTCTGTAACTCCATAGTAATGGGTCTGTTTTGCATTTGCTTTAGCTAAAAAGTGATCAATTTCACTAGGCGAAAAAATAACTGGCTGGCTGCTAGGATAGGAATCATCTCTGTACTTGTAGGTGACTGGAATTCTTCCTTCCATCGTAAATGCTTGGTATAAATCCTGCGGAATTGCTGCAGGAGGACGGCAATTTCCAGTTGAGAAAAGAAGGCAAAAGAGTAGAACTAACTTCATGATGAGAACCCTATTTAATTTGTGCGATTAAAACATCTTTCGGAATAAGTCCATCTTCAAATGAAATGGTGTAATTTGGATTGATTTGTAGAATTTTTTGAATGATCTCATCCAATTCAATAAAATCAAATTCTATCGTTCCGAATTGCCTAACATCATCAATCAAAATCGTATGTGTTTTAATGTGATGAGCGCGAATGCTTTCAAGTTCGGCTAAAATCGGACTATTAGTCGCTCCTCTAGCTGTTTTTCCCCATGAATAATGTCCATCGAGCCAAAAAGTAGCCGGAGCATCTATTTGTTTTAAAATAACGGGCAAAACATGAGTAGAATCTCCTTGGTATAGCTTCACATTAGGATTGGATCTAAAACGTCTACAGCAGTGCTGATAAAAATGGGGAGCAAGTTCGATCGAATAGATATTTTGAAATCCTGCGTCCAAAGCATTCTGAACGCCGGCACCTTCACAGCTGCCTGATTCGATGAAAGAAGCGTTCGGATATTTCGCAAAAATCTCTCGGGAACAAACACCTTCAACTAACTGAAAGTTAGCTAAGATGCCAAAGATTGCAAGAGCACACAATTTTCTAAGTTGCATAAATAGTCCTTATTAATTGGATAGCACTAATAGAGCGAGCAGTTTTTTCATGAGCGGGATGATATAAGGAACAGCTTTCTGGCTCAAGCAGAAATTTATTTGGGAAGTTCGTGTCCGATTTTATTGGGGATTTGGAATAGCTCAACTAGAGCTAGAAAACCAAAAAGCACAAAAATAACATAGATAAATGGCGGGAAAGTAAAGTCAAGACTCAAAACTCCAAGGACTAGAAATTGGAGTGCTGTAGTGATTTTTCCCCAACGGATAGATTTAAATCGTTGCTGATGCCAATTTCCACTAAATGTCAGGTAAATTC
>CAZXLK010000133.1:0-2710 GCA_964641775.1 uncultured bacterium
CCGCAGCCCACTCAAGAGCAAAAATGACCCTCATCAAAGATGATATTACCAAGGCCTCTCAGCAGATTGGCCTAACAGATGATCAAGCAGACAACTTGTGGAAAGCTTTGCAAGAGATTCAAACAAATAAGCCTAAAGCTCGTCTTTCAGCTTCTTTGCTTTATGTTGGCGCAATCATCGCGTTTTTATCGATGACCTGGTTTTATTTAGACAATCTTGAAAATCGCGATGCTCTCCCCATTTCTATTGCCTACGCAATTATCTTTTTTTGTTCCGGCTTCTATTTCTGGTATGCAAAAAAACTAAAAATTCCTGGTGGTGTACTTTCTTCATTGGGAATTGTGATGGTTCCTCTGATTGTTTATGCGCTGCAAAACGTAATGCATTGGCGGCCCATATCAAATGATTATACTGGTTTTTATCGCTGGATCCATGGTGAATGGGTGTCCATGGAAATTTGCACACTTGTAGTTGGATCTGTCGTCCTTTACTTCATTCGATTTCCATTGATAGCTGCTTTACTCTATCTCACCTTAGCATTCATATCTATGGATGTCATCCATCTGTTTACTGATCCCGAGAGCGACCAATGGCTCTATTATTCCATAAGTGCCGTAACGATGGGGAGTTTACTTAATGTTCTGGCATTTTCTTTGTATAGAAAAAACCAAAAAGATTTCGGTTTTTGGACCTATCTGATCGGCATGTCTTTATGTTGGATTGGGATTAGTGGTTGGAATATACAAACCGAGTGGGGACATTTTATTTATTTTCTGATCAATTTCTTATTTATCCTGTTATCAGGCTTTTTTCATCGGAAAATTTTCATGGTTTTCGGATCTTTAGGGGTGATTGTTTACATTAGCCACCTTGTGTGTATTTTCTTAGATTCTCCTATGTTTTCATACATTCTTGGTGCAATAGGATTTTCTATTATTCTATTTGCTACTTTTCTAATGCGTTCAAGAACAACTGCCAAATTAAATAAACTATTTCCTTTCCTTTTTCTCAAATGACTTTAGGTTCTTGGTCGATAATGAGTTAATGGGACGGAATTTGACTAGCCAAGGACTTTTTAAATTATCAAAAAAACCTTAACAATCTGAAAATTAACGAAATAAGTCAGCATGCAATAAGAGGCTTATTAGGTTTCATCGTTGATTTTGCCAACATACACAAGAAATGTCGCAAATCTGTGCATGAGATGCGAACGTGCACACAAAAACGGGATTTCTTGTGCACGTTGTCCGGTTTTGGCTAGTATTTTGACTCAAATCAACGAAAAATGCATCTTTGCTGCACTAGCCCATAAAACCACACAAAACTTCACAACCTCCCACATTGAATAGAATTCCCTAATCCCTTAATTTTACAGTTATTACACGTTATGGGCTGTTGCTGGGCGCAGCAATTAGCAAGACTGTTAATCCGTTGGTCGCAAGTTCGGATCTTGCATCTGGAGATATTAGTAATGGAAGAAGCTAGGTTAAAATACCCTCATTCTAAATTCTGGCTCATTTTTTGGTTAATTCTCTTTTTTCCGATTGGACTGGTCCTCTTATCCCAGCTAGAATTAGTTTCGCCGACTGGGATAAAGAAATGGGAATATAGAGGCATCCGATTTTGGCTTTATTTCTGGGCCATTTTATTTTTTCCCATTGCTTTTTTGTTGCTTCTTTTAAATGGAGTTTTAGTCAAAACTCCTCGTATTTAATAAATTTAAAAATTTTCTTTAAAAAAGTAAGATACATTGACTTTTTTTATAAAAAATCATATAATTATCTAATAAAAATAATAAATTAATATGAAAAAAGTATTATTCAGCACGCTATCAATTCTTTTTTTATTTATTACAAAAACTATTAATGCTGAACATCCATTAACAAAAATAACTACAAAAGATGCTCCATCGGTCTATGATATTGAAAATCGAGACCCGCATCTTGAAAGTCTTAATATGTCGCAAGGCATAAAAGTGAAGATGACAGAGATTTCAGAAATGGTTTTTATTTCTGGTCAAGTTGCTCTAAACCCAATCACATATCAAGAAGAAGAGGAAACAATTGAAAGCGCTGTGGATCGCACAATGAATAATATTGAAGCAATTCTAAAAGAAGCGGGAAGTGATTGGCAATATGTAGTGAGAATGGATGTGTTTTTAAAAGATCCGGAAAGCGATTTTGCAGGAATGGCGAAGATCTATGGCAAACGGTTCCTAAATGGTTTCTTTCCTGTCCGTCAAACCGTAGGAGTGAATATGGTGAACAGGGTGGAAATTTCCTGTATTGCTGTCATTCCTAAACCTTCTTTATAAATAGGGATTTTCTCTAGAAGAAAATCCCTGTTCAATTAGATTAGAATCGTTGTGAAATTTGAATGAAAGCTTCGTTTGCATGCCATCTTTTGCCAAATTGATAGTTATAGACAGCCTCAACTCCTAGGCCGCAGCAAGAGATATATGTGATGCCAGCGCCTACATCTCCCAGATTTCGGGTAAAACCAGGCCCTTTTGTTTTAAATGATCCGGTTTGCGCAGCCACCCCAGAAAAAGTGGTACTGAGGTCCATCGAATCGGTAAAGAAATCATGGAGCCACAACGCGTGAACTTCAGGAACGAAAACACCGCTTGTTGTCTGCATCGGACGCGCAACTTTAAATCCCAAGCTTGACTCTAAGAAATTGTAATGCTGATTCTTCACATGTAAGTCAA
>CAZXLK010000134.1:0-2634 GCA_964641775.1 uncultured bacterium
CAATATGGTTTTGATCGAGAATAAAATCACGCGCATAGAGGGAAGAAAAAGTGATTGCGATGGCAAATATAGAGATTTTAAACATTCAATACTCCTATCCGATGCTCGATTTTACTATCTAGTTAGCCATTCCAAGGCAACATCAACTTCATCCCGCCCCTTATAAAGCTCTTCAATTTGTGCATGTTCTTTTTTGTATTTGTCAAAGAGCTGCCTATCATTTGGATACAAGCCATAACTCCCAAAAAATGGAAGCATGAAATGTTTTGGAACCGGGTACTTTATACTTCTACTTTCGTAGACAGTAGAAGGAAGAGTCCTGATAAAACCACCCATTTTGTCTTGGGCATTTTTGTATTTTACTTCCCATTCGAAAAACCAAGCATTGTCCCTTCCATATCCTAAAAGGATACCTAATAGAGCGTGCCCTCGATTGGTTACTTTGTTCCAAAATAAAGAACTTCTATCTTCCACTTCGAAAACGACTTGAAATGGATCAAAATCAAACCCTAGAACACGGCGGAAATCTTCATAATATTCCAGCAAAGTCCTGATTGTCATTTCGATGTTTACGAATAAAATACTTTCAACCCTATCATTCAGAGGAAAGGATCCAAACAAGTATTGGTTTATTTGAAAGCGATCTTTGATTTTTTGCCATTTTTCATAGTTGGCTTGATAATCATAACGAGCTCTTCTAGTCATTATCTTTATTTTTTCTTCTTCCGACAGGGACTCGAAATAAGATTTCCACTCTGTTCTTTCTTCTTCAGAAGGAGGCTCTTCAACAAATGAAATTGAAACTGGCTTTGTCCCATATAGTGTGTAAGCACTATCATGCTCGAATAAAAGGTCCCTGAAAAACTCCATTAGCCAGATTCTTTCTTCTTGTGAAATTGAGTATTTGGAAGAAGGAATTGGTTCATTTTTTTGTGTAGAGCATTGAGTTAAAAAAATAAAAATAAATAGCGCAAAAAAATACTTTAGTGATAGTCTTGGCTGATTAGATTTTTTTTTAAATAAAAGGAGGTTATCCATGAAGCTCATCAAACACATCTCATTTTTCTTCTTCTGTCTTGATCGTAAGTATTTTTAAAAAATTATATTAGATATTTTTTTGTACTGTAAAAACAATATCATCAAAATTTTCATCTGGACGTCCGTCATTACAGAAATAGCGGCGCCCATTTTCAATTTCTTCAACGATCATTGCTGCGCCATTGTACCATGCTTCGGTTGAAACAGAATGCTTTGTTATCGGCTTTCCATCTTGAGTGTTCATTATGTAAGAATTATTCTTTTCCCAGATGTTATAAATCCAAACAAAACCAGTCTTAGTAAAAACTTTTATCTTTAAATCCTTTGGCATGGTGTCATACCAGAGGTTTAGCTTAACTTTCTTTCCTTTCTGAATTTTTTCCCCATTGATCTCGAAATAACCAGTAACATCTATGCAGAATCCTTCTCTACGTTCAGAACTTGCTTTTTCAATGGAAGCTATTAAGATATCGCCATTTTCCACAGAAAACTTATCAACTAAACAGATTATTTTTCCTTTATAACTAACAGGCTGCCCTTTTGAATTCTTAAATATTTCTGTAAAATCAGGCATATTACTTTCCTAATCTTCTAAATTCATCTACTGCAGCATGCTGATCTGGCCAAAGTTCTTCAAAATCAAAAAGTCCACCTTCCCTTCGAGGAGGTATATGGTGCAGCTCCATCGTTTCTATTTCCCCTGTTATTGGGTTTTCCCTTTGCGGTGCTAATCCTTTTTTCATTCTTTCAATTTGAGTAGCGTTATATTCATAAGCGGTTGGGTTAACTTGCGCTTTCTCTGCTTGGTTTTTCCAATATCTTCTTCTAACGCTAGTCCAGGTGGGAGTTGTTCCAAACGCTGTCAAATTTTCAATTGGACAACCAATTGACCATCCTTTTACAGCATTGACTTCGGTTTTAACGCTGCGCCCAGCAGTCGTTCCAGATCCAGTTAATAGCCCAGGGACAGGAATTATACCGACATCAAAGTTATCTTTCACCCAATTAGCTTTGACCTCAGGTGAATAGCGTCAGGCTTGTTCAGAAGAAAATATTTCATCTATCCTTTCATGGGCGACAGCTCTTACTTTTTCAGGAACAACTATCGCAAGGTCGACAGCTCCTTCTAAGGTCTCATGGGCTAGATAAGCACCTAAATCCCTTGCTTTCTCTCCAAAAGTACGGCTTTGCTCTCTAGTAAGCTTCTCAGGTAAAAGATTTTCTTCAACTACCAGCTCTTTAAATGCTTCGACATTCTCCTTAATGGTTTCTTGTAACTGAGTAGATACATCTACCATCGAAATAATAGGAGCCGATTGAGGCTCTTCTTTTGGCTCATGATGATGTTTCTGTTCTTTATCAGCAGAGGAAGCCACGCCCCCCGCAGCTGCACTTGCTGCTGTACAAGCGGCTGCTGCCGTCGCAACAACGACAACCGCGGCAACTGCTGCAACAACGGCTGCACCAATAAGGATCTCTTTTTTGTGATGCCTAACGAATTTCCCGATTTGATGACGTTTCTTGTCCAGCCAGCTCCTACAAAGGATCACATTTCTTTCCCGTCCATAGAAGACAGAGGGCAAAATCACATAGTCA
>CAZXLK010000135.1:0-2589 GCA_964641775.1 uncultured bacterium
AGGGCAAAATGGGATGTGCCAGCTACTTTGTCATGTTCATGAAGGTAATAAGGGATTATCCCGGAATTAATCAGGGCCTCTGAGAGTTTTAGAAGAGTGATCGGATCGTCGTTGACCCCTTTGAGTAGGACAGATTGATTGAGAAGTGGGATACCAAGCTTGGCCATTTTTTTGAGTGCGGCTATAACTTCTTCGTCCAATTCCAAAGGATGATTGCAATGGATGATGAAAATGATTTGTTTTGATGATGAGGCAAGGATGTTTAAAAAGGGCTCGTCGATGCGCTCCGGAATGCCAATGGGAAAACGGGAATGAAAACGGATCCTTTTCAGGTGGGGGATTGTATCAAGAGATTGGAACAAAGAAGAAAGGGTAACATTACTCAAAGAGAGGGGATCGCCTCCGCTTAAAATGACCTCTGATAGCGTTGGATCTTTGGATAGATGGTTAATTTCTTCATCGAATCCCTTTTCTTCCTTTTCATAAGGAAAGTTTTGGCGGAAACAAAATCTACAGTTCATGGCGCAAGAGCTTGTAGAGATAATGAGGGCTCTCGATTTGTATTTTTGTAAAAGTTTTTTTGATTTTCGAAAGGAGCTATCTTGCAAAGGCTCTAATGTAAAGCCAGGAGCTTTTTCTTTTTCTTCGATGAGGGGAACGAATTGGCGCAAGATAGGATCATCGAGAGTATTTTTTTGGATTTTTTGTGCCAGGCGCCTTGGAAGATTGAGAGGAAAGCGGGGGCCAAAGTAGATTTTTTCTCTATTTTCCTTTGACAGATCCAAGTACTCGAGGAGGGACTCAATGCGAGTAAAATTTTCTCTTTGGATTTTTCTCCATGCAGGAATTGTCATAGGAGATGATTTTAAGATGCAGAAGAGAGGATGTCAACGACTTCGGGAAGAGATTGTAAAGCAGCTTTACATGACTTTTTAGAGGTGCTTTGCCGGGTGATGTCGGCGCCTAAAGAAGTTAGTTTGAGGACAAGATCTTCATAGCCCCGGTCTAAAAATTCTACGTTGCTAATCTTGCTGGCGTCCGGGGCAAGAAGAGCTGCCATAATATAGGCAAAGCCTGCCCGAAGATCGGGAATTCGGATGTCTTTTGCGATTAAAGAAGTGGGTCCTTTAATCACAAGGCTATGATGATAATTGTTGGAAGCAAATCTGCAAGCCTTATTTCCCAAACATTGGGTAAAAAGTTCAATATCTGCACCCATTTCTTTCAAAGTTTTGGTATAGCCAAATCGGTTTTCATAAACCGTCTCATGGATCACCGAAGAGCCTTTCGTTTGCGTTAAAAGAACGACAAAAGGCTGCTGCCAATCGGTCATAAAGCCCGGGTGAACATCGGTTTCAAAATGAACACCTCCTCGAAGCTCGCCTTGATAAAAGAATTCGATCCCATTTTTTTTGACGGTAAATCCACCGCCAATTTCCCGGATTTTATTGAGAAATGCGATCATATGCAGATGCTCTGCCCCTTCAATAAAGACCTTCCCCTTTGTTGCAATTGCAGCCATTGCATAAGAAGCTACTTCATTGCGGTCGGCCATCACAGTATGTTCTACTTCGCAAAACTTTGTTGCTTGCTGGATTAAGATGGTCCGATCTACATCAACCATGATATTTGCCCCAAGCTTTTGCAAAAACAAAATGAGATCGATGATTTCAGGTTCAATAGCTGCGTTTTTAATGAGGGTTGTCCCTTTGGCTCTCAAAGCTGCCAAAATCGTATTTTCCGTAGCTCCAACGGAAGGATAACTCAATTCAATGACCGCTCCTCTCAGTCCATGATGGGCATGGGCAAAATAGGCCCCCTCTTTTTTCATTTCTCTGTATTCAATCGTAGCTCCGAGCTTTTGCAGAGCATGAACATGCAAATCAACGGGTCTTGCGCCAATCAAATCTCCCCCGATTGTCGGAACGATGATATCCTCATCGGTTCTTCCCAGCATGGCGCCGATCATCAAAATGGGAATGCGATTCGATCCTGAATAGCGCTGTGGGACATAAGAGGTTTTGAGCTCGGGAGTTTCGATCTGAATGATTTTATTTTTCTTATCCCACTCCACTATTGAGCCGATTTCTCGGCAAAGATTCACGGTGATTTCGACATCTCCAATATTTGGGACATTGTAAAAGGTGCATTTCTTATCGGAAAGAAGCGACGCTACCAATAATTTGGTCATCGCATTTTTTGCCCCGGCTGCATGAATATGCCCCGATAGAGCCTTATTTCCCCGTACAATTAAATGTTCCATCGTATTCCATCATATACAACTTGAAAATTTTCTGCATATTAAGCCAACCTTGAAGGCCTTATGTTGTATCTTTTTTTAACTTTGGCATTTTTTTTGGGGATGAGCCTTGGAATAGGATTCAGCTTCATTTGGCACAAAAAATCCAAATTCCAAAAAGAGTGCAAAATGGCCATACGAGGCCATCTCAAGGTATCGATCCTTTTTTGGACCCATTTTTACCGCAAACAAAAAAATATCTCAAAAGATAGCGCCCGAAAAGAAATCATTGCCGATTTAAAAAAAGAATTTTCGGATATTTCCTGGATGGAAACTATTCTCGAAGACAT
>CAZXLK010000136.1:0-2585 GCA_964641775.1 uncultured bacterium
GAATTACTTACCAACCTATTCGTTTGAACCAGGATCCGATTTTTCGGTAGTTTGCATTTCATAGCTATCGAAAATGAAAGGGGGCGGGGACGCTTGCTTCACCCGTTTGGAGACGACTCTGCCGTCTTTGATGATAAGAAAATAGTGCCTTTCTTGGGTTTCTCTAGCGCCTACTTTGAAACGCTCGATGTATTCATACTCTAAAGAGCCATCATCATATTCATAAATGGCATAAGGCTCTCCCGCAGCTTCAAGGACTTCATAGTCACTTGTCCCAACAGGAAGATCATAAAAGGTTTCTACGGTCATCATCGAGCCGCCGGAAGCGCAAGCTGAAAGAGCAAGGAGCAAAATAAACTTTTTCACGGTTTTTCCTCATCCTCGCTTTCGCCGCTGTCTGAGCTGGGAACTTCATTGGTATGCTGCCAGATCCTTGCCACAATGTGGGTGCGGAATTGATCGCTCGTGACATATTCCCCTTTCATCTGATAGCTGCCGTCCGGCTGCAGAGTATAGGTTTCAAAACCCTCAAAATTCATGTCGTTGTTCCGAAATTCCCAAGCAATAGTCTTATCGTCAAAAAGGCCTGTCCCTGTGATCTTGCCAATATTGGGGTTCTCCATATCAACAGAGAAGGTTTTTTGCTGAATGTCGTAAAAAGAGAGATCGTTGCGCATATTGTCGGAAAGTCCCTGGATCTGAATTTCTTGCGCCGCCCCTACTTTGCCGCCAAAATCTTTGTTTAGCACTGCCCAGTTGGTGCTGAAGATAAGCTCTTCTTCCACAAGGTTTAAAGTAATTTTTCCCTCCCCATACCAGTTGCCCGGGGAGAAGATGAAGGAGTGGTTGAAAGAATCTTTATCCATTAGAACATAAACCTTCTACTATAAATACTTTGCAAAAGACCCAAAGCCGCCATTGCAGTTATTAGGGAACTTCCCCCATATGTTACCAGGATGAGAGGAACGCCCGAAATGGGAAGAAGAGCGCACATCATCGCTGCATTCACTAAAACATGCATGGCAAGGTATGCTGCCAGCCCTGCAGCTAAAAGCCTCCCAAAAGGATCCCTGGCAACTGCTGCTACCTGAAAACTAAAATAAACCAAAGCGTAAAAAAGTAACAGCAAGAATACAATTCCCACAAAACCAAACTCCTCGCCAAACGCCGCAAAGACCGAATCGGTATGGGCATAAGGGAGCCATTTGCCTCCGGCAAACTCATGGCTTCTCCAACCCGTCCCTGTAAGCCCCCCAACAGCAATGGCCGTTTGAGCCGCCTTTTGATGATAGGTATTGGGGCTAAGCCTTTCATACTGATACTCCTTCATGAAACCGGTAAAATAGGGCCTCATTGTTTCATGGGAAACAATTCCAAGGAAAAAACAGGCCACAATGACCATCAAAAGAACCCCAAAGCCCATAAAAAACCGTAAAATATATTTTTGAACTCCTGCCACATAGCAAAGAGTCAAAGTGATTGGATACAAAACGAGGGCCGTCCCTAAATCAGGCTGTTTCAAGATGAGTAAAAAGGGAACCCCAACAATGGCCCCAACTTGAAGAAAAGAGCCAAAAGTTCCTACAGAGTTCCCTTTTCTTTCTAAAAACCAGCTCAAAACAATCACTAAAATGAGTTTGGCCTGCTCTGATGGCTGAAAGCTTACCAGATTGGCAATTCGATACCATCGATGGACATTTTGAATGGGGCTAACAAAAAAAAGCCCAATCAAAAGCAAAACAACTCCGATATAAAGAAATAGGCTCCATTCTCTTAATTTTCGATAATCAAAAAATGCCATCACAAAAAAAAGAGACCAGCCTAGGCAAAACCACCGAAGCTGCTGTTTAACAAGAGGCGTCCAAAAAAGATCTGAGTCTCCCGATGTCATGGAAGAGATCACTGCAAGGCTGATAAACATAAGACATACGACAATGGGCAAAATCCGAAAATCGATGCGTGAAAGGGCCATACTTGTTATTCTAAATCGCGATGGAAATTACGGAAATCCATTTCGATCAGATCGATTCCACAAATGCGTTTGCAAAAAGAGAATACCCCACATTTTCTCCTGATAAAATCACACTGATTTCCGCTGACGTTCAAACTGCAGGATATGGCCGTTATCAAAGAAAATGGGTTTCTCCAAAAGGGCTCAATCTTCTCCTTACATTTTGTTTTCAATGGAAATCCAGCCCCGTTTCCCTAGCCCTCATTGCATCCTATTCGATTGCCACCATTCTCAAAGATCTCCATCCAAAAATCAAATGGCCCAATGACGTCCAGCTAAATGGAAAAAAAGTCGCCGGCGCTCTTTGCGATACTCTCTTCGAGAAAAACACCGCCTGGATTTTTTTAGGAATTGGGATCAATGTCAACATGGAAAACTTCCAAGACATCGATCAACCTGCAACATCACTGAAACAAGAAACGGGAAAAACCCACAATCTTTCCTCCCTAAAACAAAAGCTCATTGATCAAATCGTCCGGGATCTAACCCTTTTTCAATCCAAAGGCTTTACCCCCTTTCACAAACCAATTGAAACCCTTCTCGCCTACCGAGGTCAACAAATCTCCTGCTTTGA
>CAZXLK010000137.1:0-2581 GCA_964641775.1 uncultured bacterium
GTGCTTGACGTCTTTGGATTTCTTCATTGATGAAATCATACATGATCCTGGGATGTTGGTGAACGTGAACTCGAACATCAAACTCCATAATTGTATATTCATTCCGTACTCTCTCTTCACAATAATCTTCATCGTACTGATCTCTTACCTCTTCCAAGATCCGAATATCTGAAATTTTTGACATGATCAATGGGACACAATCGAACAATGCCAGATTTGCTGCGAGGCTTAATGCAACATGCAGGCAGGCAGGAACATAAAGATAATCAGGATCAATAAACCTGTCATTTAGATTACGCATTTTATCGAAAAATAAAGCAATTGCCCGTACATGATTTTCTGGATGGATTGCTAGTTTTTTTTCAGTTTGCCATAAAATCATGAGGAAAAGAAACGCATGATCTTCAAGAAGCGGGAAATACTCTCTTTTTTCTAATAACGATTCAAAAATATCCCAATGACCATAACGGACTGCCAAATAGATAAATGCTGTTAGAGCATCCACTCCTTGCTTTAAATTTAAACCATTACTATTGTATAAATTAGTTTGACGTAAAATTTTGTTAAATAGATTTATTTGCCCATGTTTTAAGCAAAAAGCAGCAATTAAATCGACACATTCTCTATTGACTATTTTAAAATTGATATGTTGCAAAACATCGAAATGATTGGGTGCCAGGGCTATTAAAAACTCATCCCAGCACAACTGATTCAAATTCCTACAGATACTCTCGACCGGATCTCTTGGATCAAGTGGATCTGGCCCTATCTTCCTTAGTGTCTCAATGCAAATTAAACGTTCGAGAACCTTATGAGGATTCAATTTATACTCAATCTGAAGAGCAACTTTCACTAGATGATCAATCAAAACTAACTGTTCTTTTGGTGTTAGATAATGGAAATTGGTAGAGTGTGTGACAAATTCTTTGATAAAGGGATGTTTTTGGACATCATCCCATTGATTCTTTCTATAATTATAAATAAACTGATGGACTTTTTTACTTGTTGGCTCAATTTCCGCAAGCTCTTCTGGAAGAAAAAAAGAACAAAAATTATCCCGTATACAGGCGTCATTTTTTCTAAAAACTATATTTATAGACATTTTATTCCGAAAAATTAGTTAATCTATCCTGAAGACTTTCCAGTTCTTGAAGGATTGGTTTGGGCATATGAGTGCCGAAAAGCTTAAAATATTCGGCTAAATAATCGCATTCTTTAAGCCATGCGTTTTTATCTATGGCCATCAGCCTGTCAAAAGGGACTTTTTCAATTCCTTTCAAATCGAGAGCTTTTGGAAGATAGCCAATGGGGGTCTCTTTGGCCTCCCCTTTGCCCGATGTCCTTTCAAAGATCCATTTTAAAACGCGGGAATTTTCCCCAAAACCGGGCCAAAGAAACTTATCTTTTTCATCTTTTTGAAACCAATTGACGTAGTAAATGCGGGGAAGATTTTCCGATTTATGTTTTGCACCAACATCTAACCAGTGGCCGAAATAATCTCCCATATTGTAGCCGCAAAAAGGGAGCATGGCAAAAGGATCGTGCCTTAATTTTCCCATCTCTCCTTTTGCTGCAGCTGTTGTTTCTGAAGAGACGCTTGCCCCTAAAAAGACCCCATGCGCCCAGTTGAAAGCTTCAAAAACCAAAGGGATCACAGACGACCGTCTTCCCCCAAAAATAATGGCTGAAATGGGGACTCCATTAGGATTTTCCGCCTCTTTGTCATAGATGGGATTTTGTTTAGCCGTTACGGTAAAGCGGGAATTGGGATGGGCTGCCGGCTTTTTTGATTTGGGATCCCACGGCTCCCCCAGCCAAGAAATGAGTCCATCAGGCGGTCCTCCATCGATCCCTTCCCACCAAACATCGTTGTCTTTTGTCAATGCGACATTGGTAAATAGAGCATTTTTATGCAAAGTCTGCATGGCATTCGGATTGGTTTTCATCGAAGTGCCGGGAGCAACGCCAAAATAGCCGGCCTCAGGATTGATCGCATAAAGTCTTCCATCTTTTCCAAAATGCATCCAGGCGATGTCATCGCCCACTGTCTCCACTTTCCAACCGGGCAAAGTGGGAGTAAGCATCGCCAAATTGGTCTTTCCGCAAGCGCTTGGAAAAGCCGCTGCAAAATATTTCTTTTCCCCTTCGGGACTCGTAATTCCCAAAATGAGCATATGTTCGGCAAGCCACCCTTCATCTCTTCCAATGGCGCTTGCAATCCTCAAGGCAAAGCATTTTTTTCCCAAGAGCGCATTCCCGCCATATCCACTACCATAAGACCAAATCGCCCTCTCTTCCGGAAAATGGACAATCCACCGATTTTCCGGATTGCAAGGCCATGGAACATCCTTCACGCCCCCTTTCAACGGCACTCCCACCGAATGCATCCCGGGGACAAAATCTCCCATCCTATCCATTACAATTTTACCCATCCGGGTCATGATCTTCATATTCAAAACCACATAAGGCGAATCGGTGATCTCCACTCCAAATCTTGTATACTTCGAGTCCAACGGTCCCATGCAATAAGGGATGACATACATGGTTCTTCCTTCCATGCATCCTTTAAACAGTCCATTCA
>CAZXLK010000138.1:0-2550 GCA_964641775.1 uncultured bacterium
CGACTTTGAGGAAGGGGATGACGCCTTGGGAGGTGCCGTTGGTTCCTTTGATGCGAGCGCCTGTGGCGCGGACGTTGGTCCAATCATTTCCAATTCCGCCTGCCCATTTGGAGAGCTGGGCATCGTCGGCAACAACTTTAAAAATGTGATGGAGGTCATCCATAACGGTGGAGAGATAGCAAGAGCTTAGCTGCGAATGGAGCGTTCCGGAATTAAAAAGGGTGGGTGTGCTGGAAGTGAAATAGAATTCCGATAAGACATTGTAAAATTCAATCGCCCTTTTATGTTTTTGCTCTCCTTCATTGATGCTAAGGCCCATAGCGACCCGCATCCAGAAAATTTGCGGGGTTTCGAGGCGGCGCTGCTCACTGTGGATAAAATAGCGATCATAAAGCGTTTGCAAACCGAGATAGCTGAAAAGATCATCTCGGCCGAGATCCATAGCAGAGCCAAGTTCATCAAGATCAAAATCCAGCAGTTTTGGTGAGACCCTCTCTAAAGCGATGGCGTTTTTGATATATTTTTTAAAATATTGCCGGTGGGCTTTTGCAAGCGATGCATCCGATGCGGGAAGCCCCATTGTTTCGCGGTACAAAACATCCAAAAGAAGGCGGGCTGCAACTTGCGAATAGGCCGGCTCTTTTTCAATTTTGGATTTTGCTGCAAAAATATTTGCCAAGTCCACTTCATGCTCTTTCATTCCGCTATAAAATTGGGTTAGGGAAGTTTCTAGAAGCTCACTCACAGAAGTCTTCTCTTCAAGACCCCGACATGCAAAAGCAAGGCGGTTTTTCAGCATGTTTTCATGGATGGTCATTTTGCCGCTGTCGGTTGCAATCTCAAATTGTCTTGTCGCAGCGTCATCGATGGCAATCGGGATATGTTTTTTTGCTTTTTCGGCGCGATACAGGATGTAATTTTTCGCTACATCGAAATATTTTTCCGCCATGAGCTCTTGCTCAATGAGATCTTCGACCATATCGATGTAGAGAAAATCTTGTTTGTTTAAAAGCTCGGCAACCATTTTTTTCGTGATGAGATTGACGGCTCCTACCACATCATCAGGCGTTTGCCCATCGATTGCACGGGCCCTTCGAAATGCCCTTTCAATGGAAGAGGCAATTTTCATTGGATTAAAGCGGGTAGGAGTGGTTTTATCCCGGCGGTAGATTTTTAAGCTTAAAAGCGTTGCGCCATCTCTTGCCTCTTTTCGGCTGTCTCGATAAATGATGTAGTCTCTTGCTACATCATGGCATCCATTTTTCATGAGGGAGACTTCTACTACATCTTGGATCCCTTCAACGGTTAACGATGCCCCTTTGGAAGCAAGATGGAGCACTTGCTTGACGACAAGATTGGTGATGTGATCGATTTTTTTCTTAACATCTTCTTCAAAAGGGAGGGGGGCCGGCACTTTTTTTGTGTCGCGAAACGCCGCCTCAATGGCGCTGAAAATCCGGTCTCTTCGAAATGGGACCAGCATCCCGTTTCGCTTGACGACGGTATAAGCCGTTTCTTCTTTCGGATTTGGCTTTTTAACTAGCTTTTCATCTTCTAAAAAAGACGTTGTCGTGTCGTGATTTTTTTTCATGTGCGCCCCAGTGGATTTTTCTTTGCTACTACTATATCTAGTAGCTGTTTGCTCTTACATACACTATATATTGTAGTTGGTGTATTTGAGTCCAGTAAAAATTTTGGATGGTTTTTTTATGGTCTCGGAGAGCCTAGCATTGCAAATTTTTGGTTTTAAGGCCAGTCATGATATTCTTGGGATATGAAACGGGTCTATCTGGTTCCCAATATCGTGACGGCGTTTTCCCTTGCCTGCGGGCTTTTTGTGATTTTTAAAATCAATATGGTCGAGCCGGGGACGGGAGAATATGAAGTGGTTCAAACTTCGGCATTTCTTCTTTTGCTTGCAGCCTTTGCCGATTTTGTCGACGGCTTTTTAGCGCGGGTGATCCATGCCGAGAGCGAATTTGGGTTTGTCTTTGATTCTCTTGCTGATGCGATCTCATTTGGAGTGGCTCCTTCCGTTTTGATGTTGAAAACCCTCTCTTTGGAGCAGGGAAGCTGGCTCTCTTTCATGAGCGCAACAGGGGCAATGGTTTTTTCTCTTTGCGGAGTTTTGCGCCTCGTCCGCTTTAGCGTGAAAGCGGCTGAGGCTAAAAGCGATGTCGTATTAGCAATGCAACAAAAAAAACATTTTACAGGCCTTCCGATCCCATCTGCTGCAATGGCCGCCATTTCGGCTAACCTATTTTTTCTCTCTCCTATTGTCCAGCCTTGGTTTGCCATTTCAAAAATGCATTTAGCCATTGTCTTGACTTGCATCATGATTTTTTTGGGCTATCTCATGGTGTGCAGGCTCAAATTCCCAAGCTTGAAAATGCTCCAATTTCGAATCCCTTCTTTTAACTTGGTATTTTTAACCGTCGTAACAGCAATTTTTGTCCTCTATGGAATCCTCTATTTTTTCTCCATCATTTTGACAATTGCCTCCTGGAGTTATATTCTCGTTGCGCTCACATTATCAATCATCCGGATGAT